>NZ_KQ961736.1:0-666 GCF_001563605.1 Corynebacterium sp. CMW7794 | reverse complement strand
GAGTGCATCGCTTCCATCCCTTTCAACGTCCGATATGCAGATGTCCGGTTCTTAAACGCGCCTTTCGGCCCGAGGATCCGCTTCAGCCGACCATGGTCGCCTTCCAGGATGTTGTTGAGGTATTTCACCTGCCGGTGTTCCACGGTCTGCGGGCAGATTCCCTCTGACTTCAACTCGGCGATTGCCCTGGCCAGGGAGGGTGCTTTATCGGTGTTGATCACCCGCGGGAACCCGGTTATCGTGTTCGACCTCAGGGTCTTGGCCAGGAAACGCTTCGCTGCGGCGACGTTACGCTTTGGGGACAGGTAAAAATCCAGGGTATGCCCGCCCGCGGTGATGGCCCGATAAAGATAGCACCACCTGCCGCCGCCCCGGATATAGGTCTCGTCCACCCGCCAGGACCGGGCCTGCCAATCCGGGACTTGTCGGTACCACCGGGTCTGCTTGTCCAGCTCAGGAGCATATTTCTGGACCCAGCGGTAGATGGTGCTGTGATCGACCGGTACGCCGCGTTCGGTCATCATTTCTTCCAGATCGCGGTACCTGAGCCCGTAGCGGCAGTACCACCGGACCGCCCACAGGATGATTTCACGGGGGAAATGACGACCGGAGAAGATGCCCATGGCTGTGATTATTTCACGTCGCTCTTCCTACTGCCCCAACTTT
>NZ_KQ961735.1:29645-49623 GCF_001563605.1 Corynebacterium sp. CMW7794 | reverse complement strand
AGTTCAGTGCTCCCCGCGTGAGCGGGGATGAGCCCTGGCTGGAAAACGGCGAAACCCCCGCCGGGGAGTGCTCCCCGCGTGAGCGGGGATGAGCCGGCCGCCGCGTGCGTCGCGCGGCCGATGTTCTAGTGCTCCCCGCGTGAGCGGGGATGAGCCCCGTAGACCGCCCAGCGGCAGTCCTGCGCGGATGTGCTCCCCGCGTGAGCGGGGATGAGCCGTCTCACCTCACCCGGGCGCTTACGGCTATCGGGTGCTCCCCGCGTGAGCGGGGATGAGCCCGGTATGCGGATATGCCGCCGCTGCCGCGATAAGTGCTCCCCGCGTGAGCGGGGATGAGCCCACCGCCCGCACCGTCGCAGCGGCGTGCGGTGCGTGCTCCCCGCGTGAGCGGGGATGAGCCCTTTGGCCTGGGGCCGCAAACATGGTTCGTCTCGTGCTCCCCGCGTGAGCGGGGATGAGCCCTCGCGGGCGAGCGTCGTGCGCTGCTCGTCGGTGTGCTCCCCGCGTGAGCGGGGATGAGCCCATTGTTAGCCCCTAGCGCCCCGACCTGCAACAGTGCTCCCCGCGTGAGCGGGGATGAGCCGTTCCCGGAGGAGGTGCGCTAATGAGTGTCACGGTGCTCCCCGCGTGAGCGGGGATGAGCCGTCGGTGCCCCAGTGGGTCGTGCCCCAGCGTGGGTGCTCCCCGCGTGAGCGGGGATGAGCCCTAGTCAAGGAGAAGAAGTAAATGGCTAAGCACGTGCTCCCCGCGTGAGCGGGGATGAGCCCCTGGAGGATGTACACAAGTTCGCCGCGCCGGGGTGCTCCCCGCGTGAGCGGGGATGAGCCCGACACCGACGCTATCCACGACGCGCTCGAGGAGTGCTCCCCGCGTGAGCGGGGATGAGCCCGGGTTGTCTGCCGTTACCGGCTCGACCTCGTCGTGCTCCCCGCTTGAGCGGGGATGAGCCCTGACCTATTCGAAGATATTGCTATCGCGAAGCGTGCTCCCCGCGTGAGCGGGGATGAGCCCCGTAGACCGCCCAGCGGCAGTCCTGCGCGGATGTGCTCCCCGCGTGAGCGGGGATGAGCCCCCGAACAGCGGAATTTGTGTTATCGACTACGGGTGCTCCCCGCGTGAGCGGGGATGAGCCCGCCCACGTAGCAGGCCGCATCGTAGACATCAAGTGCTCCCCGCGTGAG
Organism: Corynebacterium sp. CMW7794; assembly: GCF_001563605.1. Classification (NCBI taxonomy): domain Bacteria; kingdom Bacillati; phylum Actinomycetota; class Actinomycetes; order Mycobacteriales; family Corynebacteriaceae; genus Corynebacterium; species Corynebacterium sp. CMW7794. The sequence goes on along the minus strand of NZ_KQ961735.1, from coordinate 48,442 downwards.
CGGGGATGAGCCCGTTACGGAGCTTAGCCCTGACGTTATGCACGCGTGCTCCCCGCGTGAGCGGGGATGAGCCCAGCTCACCGGCGGGCGTGACGCGGGCGACTACGTGCTCCCCGCGTGAGCGGGGATGAGCCCGTGCGGTCGCGGTACGTGCCATCGCACAGGCGGTGCTCCCCGCGTGAGCGGGGATGAGCCCACAATCCGACGGACGATCCGCGGAAAGCGTGAGTGCTCCCCGCGTGAGCGGGGATGAGCCCGCCGCCTGCGCTTCAGCCACAGACACAGTAGCGTGCTCCCCGCGTGAGCGGGGATGAGCCCGCTTTTACGACGAGCTGAAGGCAGGAACGGCCGTGCTCCCCGCGTGAGCGGGGATGAGCCCGCACATTGGGCGGAGTGTGATTAGTCGCTAGGGTGCTCCCCGCGTGAGCGGGGATGAGCCCTCGGCAAGGACTCGCAGGGACGCAACCTCACCGTGCTCCCCGCGTGAGCGGGGATGAGCCCACCGCCCGCACCGTCGCAGCGGCGTGCGGTGCGTGCTCCCCGCGTGAGCGGGGATGAGCCGGCCAATAATGCAAGCATTGGCACGTGGATTAAGTGCTCCCCGCGTGAGCGGGGATGAGCCGCCCATAGCGCCAGCCTGATTGACAGTTTTTTGGTGCTCCCCGCGTGAGCGGGGATGAGCCCCCCCTAGTCATAAGCTAAAGCTGGGGTCTGAGGTGCTCCCCGCGTGAGCGGGGATGAGCCCTAAAGACGCCCCGCTTTTAAACCTAAAGACTAGTGCTCCCCGCGTGAGCGGGGATGAGCCTGATTGGCTGGGCAGGGTTGGTGACTATGGCGAGTGCTCCCCGCGTGAGCGGGGATGAGCCCCGAGCAGGGCACACCCTCGCGTTATGCGCGTGGTGCTCCCCGCGTGAGCGGGGATGAGCCCCGCCGCGCCGCCCGCGCCGTCGTCGCCATACGTGCTCCCCGCGTGAGCGGGGATGAGCCCCGCAGGTCAACCCGCCCGCCGGCCGTGAACCCGTGCTCCCCGCGTGAGCGGGGATGAGCCCGTCACGGGGATCACCCGCGCTAACGTTCACGTGTGCTCCCCGCGTGAGCGGGGATGAGCCTTACCCCCGGCTTGCACGCTAAAAGGGCGCGCGGTGCTCCCCGCGTGAGCGGGGATGAGCCGTGGCCAGGGAAGTACCGCACGAAGTTGTGACCGTGCTCCCCGCGTGAGCGGGGATGAGCCCCATCGGCCGGGGTTGATAGTGTCGAGAACTTGGTGCTCCCCGCGTGAGCGGGGATGAGCCCCACCAATGCCTAACATGACCCCAGAAAGAGCAGTGCTCCCCGCGTGAGCGGGGATGAGCCCCCCGCACCGGTCGCGCTCGCCGAAGATACGCAGTGCTCCCCGCGTGAGCGGGGATGAGCCGTGAGGATTACGGGGCCGTGGAATTTGTGGCATGTGCTCCCCGCGTGAGCGGGGATGAGCCCCTTGCCAACCGCCTTATGAAAAGAAACCTTGGGAACTTCCCACATGCGCGGCGATAATGGTGCTCGGTCTACAACGCCGCCAACGCCTCGCCCACGCGCTTGCCGGAGTGGATGCAGCCGCCCAGGAACGTGCCTTCCAGCGCGTTCTTGCCATGCATGCCACCACCGCCGAAGCCGGCGGCCTCGCCGCAGGCGTAGAGCCCCTCGAGCACGGTGCCGTCGGAGTGGAGGCAGCGGCCGGAAAGGTCGGTTTCGATGCCGCCCAGCGTCTTACGGGTGAGGATTTTCAGGCGCACGGCGATGAGCGGGCCCTTGGATTCGTCGAGCAGCCGGTGCGGTGGGGCGGTGCGCACAATCTTATCGCCCAAGAATGCGCGCGCGATGCGGATGTAGTTGACCTGCGCGTCTTTGCTAAACGGGTTGTCCAGCTGCGAGTCGCGGTCCTCGATGAGGGTGCGCAGTGCGTCGAGTTCAATGCGTTCGTCGCCGGCGACCTCGTTCATGCCGTCGACGAGCTTGTCCAAGCTGTCAGCGACGACCCAGTCGATGCCATGATCCATGAACGCCTTGACCGCCACGTGCGTGCCCGGGGCAAGCTTGCCGGCGAGCTTCCTGAATTCCTTGTCCGTGAGATCCGGGTTTTGCTCCGAGCCGGAGAAGATGAACTCTTTATCCGCGATGGCCTGGTTGAGCACGAACCAGGAATAGCCGTGGCCGGTGCGGCCGATATGCGCGAGCGCGGCCAGGTTGTCGGAGCCAGGGAATAGGTTGGTGGGCAGGCGCTTGCCCTCCGCGTCGAGCCACAGGCTGGACGGTCCCGGGACAATGCGGATGCCGTGGCCGGGCCAGATGGGATCCCAGTTGGTCATGCCTTCCGGGTAGTGCCACATGCGGTCCGTGTTGACCAGGTGGGCGCCGGCCGCAGCCGCGATGTCGATGCCCCGGCCATCCACGTGCGCCGGCACGCCGGTGACCATGTCTTCCGGACACGGTCCCCAGCGATCCTCCGGCCACATTTCGCGGACCTTGGCCAAGTTGCCGCCGATGCCCCCAGTCGCCACCACGGTGGCGATCCCGCGGACTTCAAAGGTGTCGACCACCTCGCGCGAGGAGGCGACGCCACGATCCGCGTCCGAGGGCGCGAGCACGCTGCCACGCACGCCGGTGACGCGACCGTTTTCCACGATGAGCTCGTCCACGCGGTGGCGGAAGCAGAAACGTACGCGGCCCTGCTTTTCGGCCTCGAGGAGTGGCTCGCGGAAGACGCGCACGACCTCCGGGCCAGTGCCCCACGTGAGGTGAAAACGCGGGGCCGAGTTGCCGTGTCCCGACGCATCGCCGGAGCCGCGCTCCGCCCAGCCGATGGTGGGCAGCACGTTAAGTCCCAGTGCCTTCAAGTAGTCGCGCTTCTCATTCGCGGCGAAGCGCACGTACTCGCGGCCCCACGCGCGTGGCCACGTATCGTGCTCCGCGTCGTCGTAGTCCGCGGAATTCTGCCAGTCGCGCCAGGCAAGCTCTTCCGAGTCGTGGACACGCATGAGCTTCTGCTCCGGGGAGTCCACATAGAAGAGCCCGCCCAGCGACCAGAACGCCTGACCGCCCAGGTTGGCGCGGTTTTCCTGTTCCAGGATGATGACGTGCTTGCCGCCTTTGATGGCCTCATAGGCCGCGACGAGACCCGCCAGCCCCGCGCCGACGATGATGGCAGATTCTTGCTTGTGACTCATGGCACAAAGCTAGCACGCACGTCCGAATCCGCGCGGCTATTCGACCACGGATCCGCCACCCCGGCGGATCTTTGTCAGAATAGAGGGGTCTATTCTAACAATCCCCAGGTCGCGGTTACTCGGCGATGGTAACCACCGTGCGGCCGTGGTGGTTGCCCGCGAGGATCTCCTTGGCGGTTTCCGCGACATCGGCGAGCGCGACGGTCGTCGTGATGGAGCGCAGCAGCTCGAGGTCTAGGTGTTCGTCGAGCAGCTTCCAGGCCTCCTCGCGGCGGGGCAGCGGCGCGTCGACGGAGTTCACGCCGGCGAGCGTGACGTCGCGGAGAATGAAAGGCAGGACGGAGGCGGGCAGGTCGGGGCCTGCGGCCATACCGGTCGCGGCGACGACGCCGCCCCAGGTGATCTGGGCCAGAACGTTGGCGAGCACGGCGGAACCGGCGGTATCGACGGCACCGTCAAAGCGGGCTTTCTGCAGCGGGCGGCCGGGCACGGAAATTTCTGCGCGGTCGAGGATGTGGTCAGCGCCCAGCGTGTGCAGGTACTCGGATTCTGCGTCGACGCGGCCGGTGAGTGCGGTGACCTCGAAGCCGAGCGACTTGAGCAGCTGCACCGCGATGGAGCCCACGCCGCCGGTCGCACCGGTGACGAGGACGTGGCCCTCGGTGAGCCCGTGACGGAGCAGGGCGTTGACGCAGAGGGCGGCGGTGTAACCGGCGGTGCCGATAGCGGCGGCATCGGAAGCCGAGAAGCGCGAGGGGACCGGGACGGTGGCCGCGGCCTTGACCTTCTGCTGGGTGGTGTAGCCGCCGTGGCGGAACTCGCCCAGGCCATCGCCGAAGGCGGCGACGAGGGTACCTTCCGGCAGTCGCGCGTCAGAGGACTCGGCCACGGTGCCGATGACGTCGATGCCCGGCACAAGCGGGTCGACGCGCATCACGCCCTTATTGCCGTCGAGAGCCATGGCGTCCTTGTAGTTGAGGGAGGAATAGGCGACATCCACGAGCATGTCGCCCTCGCCGAGCAGGGGCCTGTCAAGGAACTCGTGGGAAACTCCGGAATCGGTGCGGGTGACTTTGAGAGTGCTCATGGGCACAAGCCTACGCGTCTGTGGCGTGCGGCTCGTGGGGAATTGGCAGGGATGGGCAGGTGACATTCAGCTCGTACCCCGGAGAGCTGACAGGCGGGAGGTTTAGGTTGTCCTTTATGACAGTGACAGCGACGAAGAGCCCGGCCCCCGTGCGACACCGTTCCGTGAGCGACCACCTCACGGTGCGCCGCGACGCGCGCCCGGTAAGTCTGCTCGTGCTCGCTGTGACCGCAATGGCGACGGTGGGCAAGCCCTTCATCGAGATCCCCGGCATTATCAACGCCTCGGCCCACCGGGTGCGGTCGGTGAATCTCGACCTCTTCCACGAGTGGGTCGCTGGGACCACCATTTGGTACGGCAAGTACACCAATACCTTTGGCAATATCGCGCTGTTTATTCCGGTGGGGCTCGTGCTCGTGGCGCTCGCGGCGACGGCGGTGCGCGGTCGCGCGAGCCGCCTGAGCCTGTGGCTGCGCGCCGTGGTTATCGCGGCGGGGCTCTCGGTGGGCATCGAGGTGACGCAGTATATCTTTGCGCTGGGCTACAGCGATGTGGACGACGTGCTCTTCAATACCGCGGGCGCGGCAATGGGCGCGTGCGCGATGCTGCGCCTTGACCACGAGCGCCAAACCAAGCTGCTGTGGCGCCTGGGCTTCCTCGCTGCGGCGCTGCTCGTCATCGTGGTCTGTGGGCTGGTGACCGGAATAATCGGATAGTTACGTGATGACCTCGAGGCTGCGCAATGCGGGCTCGAAGGCCTGCCACGGCGTGCCCTCGATTCGTACGGGCGAGACGTCCGCGAGCTCGTTGAAGCCTAGCCCCTCAACGTCGCGCCCAAACCCCACCAAAACTCTGGAATCCCGTACACAATTCCGAATTCTGGGTGGGGTTTGGGCGCCGCTTCGGCGGTTTCTGCGGTGGTTTCAGGCGCGGGCCCTGAAGTGTTTTCTGGGGAGTCCGCGCTGAGGAAGTAGGAGGCCACGAGGCCGGTTACGGCGACCACGGCGCGGACCAGGATGATGAGGACGCGGGGTTGAGCGAGCTGGAGCGGTGCCGAGGGGGAAAAGATGGAGAAGGAGAGGCCGGGGGAGACCTTTCGGGGAGCTAAAAGGGGCGAGTTTGATCGTCGTCGAAGTCGTCGGGCAAGCCGTAGTTCTCTTCGTCGAGAGTGAAGAAATCGTGCAGCGTATCCATGTCGAGGTCGTGATGAGTGGGCTCGGTGAGAGGGGTAGGGCGCGTGTCGAGCAGGTGCGTGATGCCGGCTTCCTCGTTGAGCAGGCCCTTGTATTCGATGATGCCGCGCAGGTTGTGCAGCTGCCAGCCCACCATGCCGCGGCCGGCCTCGGTGAGCCGGAGCGGATCGTCCGGGGCGAGGATGCCGAGCATCTGATAGAGACGAATGGTGCGGTGCACGTTATCGGGGCCCTCGGGGCCGACCTTGGTGGGCACGCCGCTCAGCGGCAGCGGCTCGCCGCGGATGAGCAGGCAGAACAGGAGAGCGGTGCTCACTAAGTCACTGTCGTCATCGCAGAAGGGGAGCATGGTGAAGTAGTCCTCGCCCACCAGACCCGGGTCGCTCAACAGCCGGTTGGTCTTCTCCGCGAGGTTCATGCGTGAGGAGGTCTCCTCGATGTAGTCCATGAACACGAGGAAGTCGTGGAGAATTCCAATGGGCGGCACGGAGGATTCGCGGGAGGCGGTAGCCGCGCCGGGCCAGAAGGCCGCAACGTCGAGCTCTTCGATCAACCGCTTGACCAGCGCGGGACGGAACGCGCCGGTGGAGGTGAGGCGCAGCTCCGAGGTGAGCGTGCGCAGGATGCCGGTAAGGCGGGTACCGAGGGTGCGCGCGGCGGCATCGGAAAGCTGGGGCAGAGGAAAGTCGAGCTGGAGCTCGGGGAAGGAGTCGAGGAGAAACTCGCGCAGGCCGATGGGATCCTCGAGCCGCGCGGGCATGCGCGGGGTAAAGGGAGTGTCAAAGTCGAAGCCCTCGGGCATGACGTCTTCAACCGAGCTGAGCTCCCGGAGACGATCCGCGATGGTGGGGTGGAAGCACTCCGTGAGCCGCTGGCGCAGCTGGTCGAGCGAGTAATTGGGGAAGATGGACTGGATGGCTTCCCACTGCGTCTGCGGGATGGGAATGCCCGCGAGCAGCTGGCGGACGTCCTCGAGCATGGAGCGCATGCGGTTGCCGTCGCCCACGGCGGTGACAAGATCCGGGCCCGTGGCGTCGATGAGCGCGGGCGTGGCTTGCTGCAGGCGGGTCTCCGAGAGGAACATGAGGTGGATATCCCAATCGCCGACGGAGGGGTGGTAGTCCACGCCAGTGCTGCGGTTCATGAGCGTGTGGAACGCGGGCTCATCGAGGACGTCGAGGATCTCAATGAGACGTTCGCCCACGTGGACATGCCCCGGAGGGGAAGGCTCTAGGCCCAGCGCGGCATGCGCGATGAGCGCGAGCTCGCCCACCGTCACGTCTGGGTCCACGCCCACGAGGCGGGAGACTTCAAGGTACTGCGAATCGAGCGAGATGAGCACGCACTGCGCGGGGTACAGGTCCTGATCCATAATGCGAGCCTAAAGCAGGCGGCGCTGCCTCGCCACCGTTACGGCGGCCGTGCGATTATCCACCCCCAACTTGTCATAAATGTGGATGAGGTGCGTCTTAATCGTCGCCTCGGAGACGAAGAATTGCTGCGCGAGCTCGCGGTTGCTCGCGCCCGTGGTCAGGCCTTCCAGAATCTCCCGCTCCCTTCGGCTCAGGGCCTCGCGCGGCTTTCCGATGCGCGCCGCCAGCAGCCCCGCCACCTCCGGCGCGAGCGTGCGTTGGCCCTTGGCTGTCGCCACGATGGCGTCGTGCAGCTTGTCCTCCGGTGCGTCCTTGAGCAGGTAGCCTAGGGCCCCGGCCTCCACGGCGGCGATGACGTCGCCCTCCGTGTCATACGTGGTGAGGATGAGGACGGGGACGTCTCCCGCGACCTTCTTGGTGAGCTCGATGCCGTCCGCGTTGGGCATTTGGATATCGCAGACGACGACGTCGACGGCGTTGGCGTCGACGTCCGCGGTGCCGTCCGTGCCCTCCGCGACGACCTCGAGGTCCTCGAAGGAATCCACGATGGCGCGCAGGCCCGCGCGGACCACCGGGTGGTCATCGATGAGCATGACGCGGATGGTCATTGGTTCTCCTTGAGCGGTAGTCGTACGGTGAGGGCGGTCCCGGTGCCTGGGCCAGGGCTAATTTCTAGGCGGCCGCCTAGTTCGGCGACGCGGGCGCGCAGTCCTGGTAACCCAAATCCCTTGTTGTTCGTCGTGGCGAAGCCACGACCGTCATCGACGACGTCGAGCGTCGCCGCATCTTCGAAGACTCCGAGGGTGACCACCGCGCGCCGGGCGTGGGCGTGCTTGGCGACGTTGCTCAGCCCCTCCCGGGCGGCGCGCTCGAGACAGGCGCTCACCTTGTCCGGCAGCTCTCTGGTGGTGTCACCGGTTTCGACGAGCTCGAAGTGGGTGTCTTCCTCGAGCGTGCGCGCCCGCTCGTTCTGTGCCTCGACGAGGGCCTCGAGCGCCGTGGTGAGTTGCGGCGGCGCAGCCAAGTCCTGCACCAGCTTCCGCGTCTCCTGGAGCGAGTCCTGGGCGACCGTCGCGATGGTTTTGAGGTGCCCCGAAGGATCCGCCGCGTTCTTCCCGGCGCGGGCCATGAGCACGATGGAGCCCAGACCTTGGGCCACCGTGTCGTGGATTTCACGCGAAAGCCGGGCGCGTTCTGCGAGCCGTCCGGCGAGGTTTTCGCTGCGTGCGAGCTCCTCCTGGGTCGCTCGCAGCTCCTCCGCGAGCGCGCGGTAGCGCAGCGCCTCGTCGCGCAGCGCCACGTACGCGTAGTAAAACGCGATGGCGAAGACGGTGCCGATGGCCGGACCCACCGCCGCCGCGATGGTCCACTGGTCTGGGTAGCGCCACGCCGGGATGAGCGCCGCGCCGGCCCAGAGACAGACTGTGGAGACGATCCCCGGCGCGCGTGGCAGTTCGTGGAGGAACAAGAAGAGCAGCGGAAACTCGAGCCACATGAAGTCCCGGGCGTGGACCATGAGCCCAATCCACAGGATCGTGATGAGCGCGAGCCACCAGTATGCGGCGCGCCGGGTGGGTGGGCGCTTGACGGTGCCCCATACGTAGACGAGTCCCAGCGCGATGGCGAGGCCGCAGACCCGCGCATCCAGGTCACCGTCCCCGGCAGCGCGCACGACGCCGAAGGCGAGCAGCAGCGCGAACATGGTGTGCAGCCCCACGCGCAAGCTGCCCAGCACTGTGCTCAAGTTGATAGATCTCACGTCCCTCAACGCTAGCGTGCCCGCGGCGGACGCGGAATCAACCGACCGGTTGATTCCGAAATCAACGCCGCTCCCGATGTATCCGTTGCCGCTGCGCAGGAGGATAAAAGTATGTTCCTTGCACTTCGTGAATTATGCGCCGCCCGTGGCCGCGTGACGCTGATGGGTGGCACCGTGGCCCTCATTACGCTGCTGCTCATCATGCTCACCGGCTTAACCGGCGGCCTGTCCAAAGAAAATACCTCCGCCCTCGACTCCCTCGACCCGGCTCACCTCGTGTTCTCCACCGAGGAACCCTCCTTCATGGAGTCCACGTACTCCGGCCCACTGCCCGCCCTCGGCGTGGCGCAGACCAAGCTCGACTCCACCGGTGTCGCCGTTTTTGGTCTGCCTGCGGACTTCTCCTCGCCTGTCGGTTCGATCCCCTCCGACGGCCTTCTGGTCCCTGAATCCCTCGGCCTTGCCGCGGGCGATACCGTGACGCTCGGCGGCGTGGCCACCACTGTTGCCGGCGTCGTGGACGAGCTCGACTACTCCCACCAGCCCGTGGTTTGGGCGCCCACCGAATTGTGGCAGGCTGCCGCCCACACGGATGCTGACGGCACCGTCGGGCTGTCCACCGACGGCGCCGAGGGCGTGTCCATCCGCGACGCTTACTCCGGCCTGCCGTCCTACTCCTCGGAGAACGGCTCGCTGCTCACCATGCAAGGCTTCCTCTACGCCATCTCCGCCCTGGTCACCATCGCCTTTTTGAGCGTGTGGACCATCCAGCGCACGCGCGACCTCGCCGTCCTCCGCGCCCTCGGCGCCAGCTCCCGTTACGTACTCCGCGACTCCCTCGGCCAAGCCGCGATGTTGCTTGCTGGCGGCGTCCTCGTGGGCGGCCTGCTCGGCATCGGCCTCGGCACCCTGGCCGCCGGCGCGTTGCCTTTCGACCTGGGCTGGCGCACCCTCGCTGTCCCTCCCGCCGGCGTCTGGCTGCTCGGCATCGCCGGCGCCTTCATCGCGACCCGCCGTGTCGCCCACACCGATCCACTCATCGCACTAGGAGGAAAGGCCTAACATGCTTTCGCTTAACGATGTCTCCGTCATCTTCCCCGACGGCGACCACACCCTTACCGCCCTCGATTCCGCCTCGCTCACCGTAAACCCCGGTCAGCTCGCCGCGATTACCGGCGAGTCGGGCTCCGGCAAGTCCACGCTGCTCAACGTCGCCGCCGGGCTTATCGCCCCGACCTCCGGCTCTATCCAGGTCGCCGGGCACGAACTCGCTGGTCTCGACGACGAGACCCGCGCTCGCGTCCGCCGCGAGAACATTGGCATGGTCTTCCAACAGCCCAATCTCCTGGGCTCGCTCACCGCGCGCGAGCAGCTCCTCATCGTCGACCATCTCCGCGGCGTGCGCCCCCGCAAGGACCGCGCGGACGAGCTCCTCTCCTTCGTCGGCCTCGCTGACCTGGGCCACCGCCGCATGGAGCGTCTTTCCGGCGGCCAGCGTCAGCGCGTCAACATCGCGCGTGCGCTCATGGCGGATCCGGCCGTCCTGCTCTGCGATGAGCCGACCTCCGCGCTGGATTCGAAACTCACGGAGGACATCGTGGAGTTGCTCCGCCGCGCCACCGCCGAGTGGGACACCGCGACCGTGGTCGTCACCCACGACCTTTCCGTCGCGGCCGCGGCCGACGCACACTGGGAGGTTCGCGACGGCCACGTAGGACTGCTTTCTCGGGCAGCGTAGGTCCTGCATTTTTAGCCGACGAAGCACAAGATTTGGGGCCACAATGACGGCTTAATCGGCTAGAAAATCCTTCCGGTTGCCGGCCTACGCGGGTGCAGTTACGGTGAAAGCACATCTCGGGGGAAATGGGGAACCAATGCGTGAACCGTTGAAGGGGACGAGTCGCCAACTGTCAGCCATGGCGCAACGCGGCGAGGCGGTGAAGATCATGAACGGCCTTTATCGGCCATCGCTCAGGGAACAGCAGACTACGTGGTCCCGCCGTGGAGGTGGCACACGTACTTTCGTGACCGCGGCCAAAGCATTTGTGGCCGAGAAAAATGCCGTGAAATCCCACAAGCTAAGGCTTCGTTGGCTAGAAATTTCTCGCTCGTTCGGTACCCTCATATCCCGTTATGTCTCGACCCCGCTTTCGCCGTCTCACAACTCGCCTCGTCGAGGGGCTTATCGATCGCCCCACCGCGACCACGTATGAGCGCATGCCACAGTTCGGCCGCGCGCACTGGGCCATGCTGGGCACGACGGCCGCCACGTGTACTGGGTTCATCAGCGGTGCGCGCCGACTTCGAGGGACACGCCATGAGAAGAGAGCCAGGCAGGCGTGGGGCTGGACGCACCTGGCCCTCGGCGCGGCGTGGACGGTGGCGTCCCTTGACCCCAAGCAATTCGATATTCGCGAGTCCTTGCCGCTCCATTTGTGCGACGTCCTGCGTCCCGTGCTCGCACTAGGACTTATTACAGGAAACGATAAAGCGCTCGCGCTCACGTACTACTGGGGCCTCCTGCTCAATCCGCAGGCTATCCTCACACCCGACGTCATCTACTACTACGAACCGCGGGCCCTGCGCTTTGCGACGTATTGGTTCTTCCATATCACGGCGCTTGCCACGCCGCTCGCGCTGAGTTTCGGACTGGGCTATCGCCCCACGTGGCGCGATTACCGCTTCGCTGTTGCCGTCACGCCTGCGTGGATGGCCACGGCTATGACCACGAACGCGCTGACCCGTGGCAACTATGGATTCCTCAACCACGCGCCGGGCAGTCCGTCCGTCATCAATCTGCTAGGGCCCTGGCCCGGCTACATCGGTGCGGAAATCGTGGGCGTCGCCGCGGCGTGGGCCGCACTCACCGCCGCGTGGCGGTAAGACGTGCGATGGCGGTGGGGATGGACCGCGCGATTTCCGATGCCGTCGTCGGCGCCAATCCTTCCGGTGTCGCCGCCGCAATGGCTGCGGCGTGAGCATGGATGGCGACTGCCTCGCCGAGGGCATCGATCACTGCGAGTGCGCGGTCCTCGGGACGCATGTGTTCGAGATTGGCGTGCGCGAGCCAGGCGCCGATGATGCCCGCGAGCACGTCGCCGCTGCCCGGGGTCGCCGCGTAGGAATTACCTGCGTCGACGGCGAGCAGCATGCGCGGGTAGCCCGCGAGGATGGTCTTGCGTCCCTTGAGCAACACAAAGCAACTGAGTTCCTCGGCAAGTTGCTGCGCCAGGACGGCGCGGCCGCGCGAGGGCTCGTAGGAGCCGAAGACGGCGGAGTAGATGCGTTCGAACTCACCGGCATGCGGCGTAAGCACGACGAGCGGGTGATTGCGCACGGCCTTCCGCACGGCCTTATTGTCGGCCAGGACGGTGAGCGCGTCCGCGTCGAGGACCGTGGGCTGGCCCTTCATGAGCACCTGGAGGATCTCCGCCGCGCATTTTAGGCCACGGCCAGGGCCCACAACCCAAGCTTGAGCGCGGCCCGCGGAGGCGACATCCTCGTGGTAGACAACCTCGGGGTGGGCGTGGACGACGTCGCGGCGGCCGATGATGCGCACCATGGATGGCGTGGCCCGCAGTGCACCGCTTGCGCAGAGGATTCCCGCACCCGCATAGGACTTGGAGCCGGCGCACAGGGCGACGACCCCGCCGGAGTACTTGTCATCCGCTGGCCCCGGAGTCGGGTCGTGGATGTCGTGGAAGGACGCGGCAGGCCGCAAGCGCAGCGTGCCTTCTTCTGTATCAATGTGGCCCGCCGCGGTATCGGTGGGGGCGTTTTCTAGGGCCTCGTTCCACGTGAAACGCGGTGGCAGGGACTGCTCGGCGGCGAGTATGCCTGATGCGATGCGCGTGGTGAGTTCCCAACTGCGGTGGAGGAGCTCCTCGCTGAAGCTATACGGGGCGCCGCGCGGCGTGAGATCGGCAATGACGATCTCGCCGCACTCGGGCGCGAGCGCATGAGCGGGGCGAAGACCACCGAAGGTAATGGTGGCATCGGCATGCACGCACGGGCTTGCCGCGACACCGGTCTCGGCGTTGATGCCGCTGGGAACGTCGACAGACAGGATGTGCTTGGCCTGGCGGAAGAGGTCATCGTGCGCGGCGCTGATGGTGCGGCCGGCGCCCAATCCTGCGACGGCGTCGATGATGAGTGCGTACGAGGCGACCGACTCAAAGTCCGGCTCCTCCCGCACGGAGCCGCCTGCCAGCTTGAAGGCCTCGAGCGCCGGGGCGTGCGCGGCATTGGCTGCGAGCACCGCGTCGACGGAATACCCAGCGCCCAGCAGGAACGCGCCCGCGTACAGGCCGTCCCCGCCGTTGCCGCCGGGGCCGGCGACGATGAGGATGGGCGCGCCGGGGCTCACCATCTGGACGGCTGCGCGGGCGACAGCATGCGCGGCCAGGCGCATGAGTTGCTCGGGCGCGGTGGCGGCGAGCAATGCCTTTTCGGCCGCACGGACAGTGGGGACTGAGTAGTACGACTCCATGTGCCCCAGAATAGCCCGGATTTTCCCAGCTGGCAGCTCAAAAATTCATCAAGTATGCCTTTTGACCGTCATAGCGGAAGGCATACAAAAAGACGCACCCATCTCGGCCGACGCGCGGGCTGCATGGCTCTCGACTTCCATGCGCTCCGGCGCGTCGACTGAGATGGTGCGCGCCTGTCTTCCAACAGCTTAAAGGTAGAGGGACGAGCTGTATACGCGAGATGATTTCGATTCCATAACAATGGCGAAGGGGCAGCGTATGCGCCCGATTGTTGACAACGTCCCGTACTTTTGGGGGCATTCAAAGGCGATGGAGTATCCAAACGTACAGCTTGCGGCCGCGCAAATTTCACCGAGCTTCTACAGTTCACACGGGTTGCGACGTCGGCGGCTAGCTATGCGAGTGAAATGGACGCATCCACCGATACTTTAAGAGAACTTCCACAACCTATTAGCTTTCGTCGGGGAAAGGCTGCGAAGTATGTTCCTCCCAATTGCTTCGCCGAGTGCGATCGTGACAGCGTTCCCTTCTGCTGGGCCAAGAGCGTCAACGTGGTGTGGAACCATTCTATTCCCCGCGCGAGTAGCGCTCCGCTACGGTCCAACCCTTAACACCCCCTCAAAGGATTTCTAAGCCCGCACCTCAGGGGCCGCCCCCCTTCTTGCGTCGTAGAGCACGGCATACGCTGAACTTTTATGGCTTTTAGCGCACAATTCCCATTGTTTATCCACCCTGAGAGTGGTATAATATTTTCGGCATTCTAAGGAGATTTTGCACCTCAAGCGAGTGCCCGCTAAGGATGCGAATTCGGTCTTAGACAGCCCCGACCGCACGTTTCCAAGCAGCGGATGTAGCGGAATATAACAATTTTACGGAAGGACCGAGGAATGAACTCCTCTCAGAACAGGGTTTCACGACGGCGCCCCCGCACTGGCGTTGCCGCCCTGTCCGTCATCACTCTCGCGCTGGGGTCGCTCAGCCTCTTCCCTCACAGCGACCTCGCCCCCGAGGCCACCGCTGCCACACTGAGCGGCGGCATCCGGGACAAGTCCGGCGCAGTTGAGAAGGACGCCCAGAAAGCGTCCGACCTGCCAGCCGGTTCGTGTGTTGTTGAAGAGTCGGACACCCCTGACCACAGCCAGGCTGGTTTTACCTGGAAGACCTCGGAGCCAGGTGCGGACAGTCCTGACAAGACCCGGTGGGGTTTGAGTATTTCCTTTGATAACTCGAAGGATCGCACGTTCGCGGATTGGGGCTTTACTAATTCTGGCCGCATGCCCCTGAATCGCGGTGAGGTGCTATCCATGGAAGTCGGTCAAACCTTCCTCGGCGAGAACGTCACCCATAAGGCCGACGAGAACATCAAGATTACTGCTTCTGGTCCGCAACGAAACGTGAACCTCGAAGCAGAGCTGACCGATGAGAAGGTCAAGCAGTTCGCTTCGGCCACTGCCGATAACCCTGTACGTTACGCCTGGCAGGGCAACTACACGAAAGACCAAACTTCCGGCCCGCAGGTTACCAAGGGAGGCAGCGCGCAATTCAGTGCTGTTATCAACCCGTGGCCGAGCGAGAACATCGAATGTAACCCGATCACGGTGTCGTGGGAGACTTTCGAGAAGCATGTGATCGTCCCTGGTGAGGAAACCAAGGTCGGTAAGATCAACGTTCCCGCTGTGCAGAACGGTGGTACGGACGACTCGATGTCCCGCATGGTCGTGGAGGCCTACGACGGCAACGGCAAGTTCATCGGCACCTCTGACGTAGCTGCTTCGGGCGGCACACAGATGTTGCGTATTGATGACAACGGCGATATCTATTTCACCTGGCCTGAGTACCGTGGTACGGACCAGGCGACCGACAAGAACGTGAACTTCTCCGTTCTGGCGAAGCCACGTACCGTGGATCAGCTCCAGGCTGCTGGTGAAAACAACAATGAATTCGGCAATACCCAAGTCTTCGACAGCTCTAACTCGCTGACTCGCTATAACAAGGCGAACGTCATCGACTCCAAAGCGTTCTCTCTGGATGACACCGAGTATCACAACCCGCAGTACGACAAGACGGATGCCTCGATCATCTCGGGTGTCGATAGCGCAACCGGCCCAGTGGCTACCGAGCCGCAGAAGGTCACTTTCACCCAGGTCCCAGACCTGATTAAGGACCTAGCGAAGAAGAAGGGCGACGGCGGTTTCGAGGCCAAAGTCACGCTCGACGAGAAGTACGTCTACGAGGGCTGGACCGTCGAGATGGACGAGGACTACAACGTCACCGTCACTGCCCCAGAAAACCCGAAGCCGGGCACTTTCGCGCGCCCGAAGGTTATTGTTGAGTACTCCAACGGTTCCACTGATGAGCTCGAGTTGCTCGTCGTGGTCGACCCGAACAACACCCAGGTCACTGACCTGGTGCGCCCCGGCCTCACGAAGGGCAAGATTGGCCAAGATTTGACCGCCCAGGTGGGCACCAAGTCCATCATGAAGGGCCACAAGCCAGTTCACCCAGCCAAGTTCGAGGTCGACCCGTCCACTGTGCCTGAAGGCTGGACCGTCACCGTCGATGAGACCGGCAAGGTCACCGCGAAGGCAGACGATACCGTCGCACCGGGCACCATCATTACTCCGAAGGTGAAGGCTACTTACCCGGACCAGACCACGGATGAGATTGAGGTCCAGTTCCAGGCGATCGTGGACATCAAGATCCCCGATTACGACACGGTGACTGATAGACCCGGACACAAGGTCACCCTGACGCCGACGCTTCCCGAGCGTGGCCTGAGTGGCAACACGACCGATGAAGCCCCGAAGCGCTACACCTTCGAGGACGGCAAGACGGAGTTCACCTACACTGACGATAGCGGTACGTGGACCGTCAAGATCGACGAGACCACTGGCGAGATCACCACTGCGATCCCGCGGACAGCACCCGAGGGCTACATCTTGAACGTTCCGGTGCTCGCATACTACGACAACGCCGACAAGCCGCAGCAGGTCAAGGGCACCGTCGTTGTGCTCAAGAGCGATATTGCTCCGACCTACGACGTCAAGGTCACCGGCCCGAACAAAGCTGTGGATCACCAGGTCCAGGACGCTCCGAAGGGGTCGAAGTTCTCCTTCGGCGTTGACGACAATGACGAGCCAATCACCGAGCAGGAGGTTGACGGCTGGAATTACAAGGTCGACCCGAACACCGGTGTAGTCACTTCCACCCCGCCGGCACACGCTAAGCCGGGTGACCAGAGCACCGTCACCGTCACTGTTACAGCTCCGGACGGCTCGACCCCGAAGGTGCCCGTCACCACCGTCGTGAAACTGACCAACAATTGGGAGGCGGAGCCGTCTTACCCGGTTGAGACCGTGTACCCGGGTGAAACCGCAAAGCTGCCGTTGAACCTCGACAAGCCGGACAATGTCAGCGTCGCTAAGGAAAACCCTTACAAGCTGGGTACACTCCCGGCGGGTTGGACGGCCACCATTGACGACAATGGTGAGATCACTGCAACCGCACCGGCGGATGCGAAGCCGGGTGACCAAGTCAAAATTCCGGTCACCGTGACCTACGAGGACGGGTCTGAGGACACCGCATACGCTGTGGTCAACGTTGTCGACGTTCCGACGCGTGAGGTGCCATTCAAGGTCGAGTACAAATATGACAACACCATCCCTGCAGGGACCTACAAGGTCGAGACCGAGGGCGAGCCGGGCTCCGAGAAGATGCACAAGGACGGTACCTGGGAGCGGACTAAGGCGCCGGTCAACGAGGTCGTTGTCGTTGGCACTAAGCCTGCGGAGAGCGCCAAGGACGTGACCTGGAAGGTTCCGATCCCGTACCCGACCGAGGTTCGCGAGAACCCGGACCTGGCACCTGGTGAAACCAGGGTCGTCCAGGAGGGCGAAAACGGCGAGAAGACCTACACCGCTAAGTTCACCGCCAAGGGTGACAAGGCTGAGGTAGCCGAGGAGAAGACCACGAAGGAACCTGTTACTCGCATTGTTGAGTATGGTCCCGGCGTGGAGCCATCGGAACTAGTGACCAAGACCGAGAAGCCAATTCCGTTTGAGACTGAAATTGTCTTCGACAACACCCTGGAAAAGGGTACTCAGGTCGTCGATCAGGAAGGGCAGCTCGGAACCGAGGTCGAAACTTCGACGCAGAAGATTGTGGACGGCAAGCCGTCCGGCGATCCTAAGGTGACCAATGAGCGCACCAAGGAGCCGGTCAAGCAGGTTATCCGTGTTGGCACGAAGACCACCGGTGAGACCACCGAGACCGTGGAATCTGAAATCCCGTTCGGTGTGAAGGTCGAGTTTGATCCGAACATGCCGGCTGGCACGTCTGAGACTGTCACCGAGGGTAAGCCAGGCAAGAAGAAGGTGACGATCAAGCGTGACATCATCAACTCCAAGCCGGGCGACCCGCAGATCACTGAGGAAATCACCGAGGAGCCGGTGGATCAGGTGATCAAGGTCGGCACCAAGCCATCCGAGGTCTCCAAGAAGGTCACCTGGACTGCCCAGGTGCCGTTTGAAGTTGAAACCCGTCCGAACCCGGAGCTCAAGCCGGGTGAGATCAAGGTCGTCCAGAAGGGCGAGCCTGGCGAGAAGACCTACACCGCGGACTTCACCGCTAAGGGCGACCAGGCAACTGTGACCCCTGAGGAGAAGCAGACCAAGGACCCGGTCAACGAGATCATCGAGTACGGCCCGGGCGCCGAGGATTCTGAGGTCATCACCAAGATTGAGAAGCCGGTTCCGTTCGAGACGAAGATCGTCTTCGACCCGAACCTGAAGGCCGGCGAGCAGGTCGTCGACCAGCAGGGCGAGTTGGGTACCGAGGTTGTCACCTCCACCCAGAAGATCGTGGATGGCAAGCCGTCCGGCGAGCCGTCCGTGACTACTGAGCGCACCAAGGAGCCGACCAACGCAGTCATCCGCGTGGGCACCAAGGTCGACCCTGCCTCTACCGAGGTCAAGTGGACTGAGAAGACCCCATTTGAGACCGAGATCCGCGTCAACCCGAATTTGCAGCCGGGCGAGCAAAAGGTCATCCAGGAGGGCACCCCGGGCGAGATCGAGCACACCGTCACGGTGACCGTTAACAACGGCGAGGTCAAGAAGGACGAGTCCACGTCCGAGATCAGCACGCCGTCGCCACGAATCATCGAGGTCGGTCCTGCCGAAAGCAAGACTGAGTTGACGGATACGCACACGGAAGAAATTCCGTACGACACGCTGATTGAATACGACCCGAACCTCGAAGCGGGCGAGGTCGTCGAGGATCAAGCGGGGAAGAAGGGCTCGAAGGAGATCACCAAGACCTGGAAGCTGGAGAACGGCGTACCGGTCGGCGATCCGGAAACCTCCGAGACCATCACGCAGGGAAAGCAGGATCGTAAGATCCGTGTGGGCACCAAGTGCAACTGCGACAAGCCGACGGACCCAAGCGAGCCGTCCACGCCGGGTGAGAAGCCGAGTGAGCCGTCTACTCCGGGTGAGAAGCCGAGCGAGCCGTCCACTCCGAGTGAGAAGCCGAGCGAGCCGTCTACTCCGAGTGAGAAGCCGAGTGAGCCGTCTACCCCGAGTGAGAAGCCGAGCGAGCCAGGTAAGCCGGGTAAGCCGGGTGAGCCGGGTAAGCCGGGTAAGCCAGGTGAGCCGGGCAAGCCGGGCAAGCCGGGCAAGCCAGGTGAGCCGGG
>NZ_KQ961735.1:0-29545 GCF_001563605.1 Corynebacterium sp. CMW7794 | reverse complement strand
AGCCGGGCAAGCCAGGTGAGCCGGGCAAGCCGGGTGAGCCGGGTAAGCCAGGCGAGTCCGAGAAGCCGAGCGAGCAGCCAGCCGCTCCGGGCAACTCGGGTGGCAGCTCCGGCGGCTCCGGCCAACAGGGCAGCCAGCCGGAGCAGGCGGAGTCCAGCAGCCAGTCCGCACTGGCACGCACCGGCGCAAACGTCGCTATTCCGGTAGGGATCGCAGCACTGCTGATCCTCGTCGGAACGGCATTGATGACTCTGCGCAAGCGCCAGGACTAAACAGCGCACCCAGGGCCAGCGCTGAGGCCACCCGACCTCAACACTGACCCAACATAGAAGCGGCGGGAGCCGCGGGGACCACCCCGCGCCCCGCCGCTTCCGCATTCCCACCCCACAAGAAACGCACTATTCCCCAGCTCCCCGCCGCGGCTTCCGGGCATACGAACCCCGGCTTCGCCCCACCCTCAACCCCAGTGCATCGGACTACCGCCCCATCAAATGCGGACCGTTGTTAGCCACGTTGCCGCCCACCTTATCCGCCTTCTCGCTCACCAGGCCACCCAACCTGTGCCCGGGCGGCCCTACTGCCATCTCCCGCAAAGTCACTTCATTACCCTCAAGCCAGCGGCACATCTCATCGACCGCGTGGCTCGAACCATCAGCGCTCCCCGCACCACGGCCTCCCCAACCCTTTCTCCCGACACCAGCACCCGCGGCATCCGGTGATGCAACCACTTCATTTCCGGGGCGGCCGCCGTGGTCACCATCGTCGCGTACACCACCCCATTTACCGCCTTACACAGCCCAGCAATAAAAATCGGCCTCCACCGGCGTACGTGAACCAGGGCTGCTTCCGCTGGTCCCCGGCGCGGGGTCATCATCGGCCGTCCACTCGTACCAACCTTCCGTGATGAACACACACGGCTCCGACCCTGCGAAGGTTGGCTTGTCGA
Organism: Corynebacterium sp. CMW7794; assembly: GCF_001563605.1. Lineage (NCBI taxonomy): Bacteria > Bacillati > Actinomycetota > Actinomycetes > Mycobacteriales > Corynebacteriaceae > Corynebacterium > Corynebacterium sp. CMW7794. Next base: position 28,599 of record NZ_KQ961735.1, on the reverse strand, counting down.
AAGCCGTCTCACCGTGGGCTTTGAAGACAGTCTTCGGCGGTTAGCCCCACACCGCCGGCCCGAGGGTCGGAACCCCACGAAACGGCCGCAGCACCGGCATCGTATGAGTGGGCGCGATGTTGTAATTCTCCTGCGGCGCCTCCCCGGCCACCGCGACCCGCTGCTGCCCGGTGCGGCGTCGCATGGCGCCCCGAGCTATTCGGGCGTGCTGAAAAGGACATCACGGCCACACACGGGACCCATTATTCCCAAAAGATGAGAGACTGGAGTCATGTCGACTAGCACCTACCTCGCCTGGCCCGACTTTTAACAGCTAGGCGCGGACAAACGTGCGTGGAGTCGTTTACGCTGATTGCCTTGGCTGGCACGTGGGGCACCAGAAAAGGTTGCGCCCCTCCATGGTCTGTTCGTGGATGGGGGAGCCGCACACGTAGCAGGCCATGCCTTCGCGGCGGTAGACGTAGACCTCGCCGCCGTGGTCGTCCTTGCGCGGCGGGCGGCCCATGGCCTCCGGCGTGTGCTCGGGACGGACCGTGTCGATACGGGCGTCGCGCACGCCAATCCGCATGAGTGTCACGAGGTCGTCCCACAGGGCGTCGAATTCTGCGCGCGTGAGCTCCTTGCCCGGCGTGAACGGTGAGATGCCCTGGCGGAAGAGGACCTCCGCACGGTAGATATTGCCCACCCCGGCAAAGAGGTGTTGGTCCATGAGCAACGAGCCTACGGAACGTGCGGAGCGGTGCACCTTGGTCCAGAGAAACTCTGGGTCGGCGTCCTCGCGCACGGGATCTTGGCCGATCTTCTTCAGCGCGGCGTCGTATTCAGCGTCGGTGATGAGTCGGCACCATTGCGGACCGCGCAGGTTCGTGGCCAACGTCTCATTGCTGATATGCAGGCGGATGTGTCCCCAGTCATCCTCGGGGGCTTCGAAGTAGAGCTTGCCGATGAGGCCTAAGTGGATATGGACGGTGTGCTCCGGCGAGGGGGCGTCGAAGTGAATGAAGAGGTGCTTGCCACGGGCCTCTGCGAAGTCGATGGTCGTGCCGTCGAGAAGTGCGGCCTCAGCGGCGAAGCGTCCTTGCGGGCTCGTGACGCTCAGCGGGCCGGTGCGCAGCTCTGCGTTGAGGCGGTTCGCGAGATGATGGATGAGGTGACCTTCGGGCATGATGTTTATCGTAGTCACGGGATGGAAAGCAAGACTTGCCTACCGTACTTTCCTGGTATCACCATGCGCTCCCATCTCTTGGCCGAAGCAAAGCGAGTGAAAAATACGGGCAACAAGCCGCCCGCGACGCGGTGTGATGTAATTCATAATATGGTGTTTCGTTCATAAGTTGACGCCGTTAACGCAGTTCACGCGCAGAGTATGTTTCTATCGTTTATATGAGATGGCGACATATCAACAAAATGCTGAGGAGATTTCGCTTTTCTCGTGCATAATCATGATTAGTCACCTGAGTGACAGCCTGGGAATGGCTTTAAACTTCACCACTGTAAGAGAACCAGAGGAAGCGCCCTCGTTGCCACCCCTACACTTTTTGGCAGCGCCGAGGCGCTTCCTCCTTTCTTGTCTGGCGGCGAAATCATGCGGTTGAACTGGGCTTTCAAAAAGGAAACGCGGACGGGTGTAAGCTTTTCGTGCGGAATGTTAGACGTCCCAGACCCGCGGCAACGCGGTGTTTGATGGACCCCTCGAGCGCCCCGGAAGGCACCACTACATGACGCACGCTATCGGCTTTGACCGCGAGAAATACATCGAGCTCCAGTCCGAACACATCAACGCCCGCCGCGAACAGATCGGCGGCAAGCTCTACCTAGAGATGGGTGGCAAACTCTTCGACGATATGCACGCTTCCCGCGTCCTGCCCGGTTTCACCCCGGACAACAAGATTGCGATGTTGGAGCGCATCAAGGACGACGTCGAAATCCTCGTGTGCATCAACGCCAAGGACATCCAGCGCCAGAAGGTCCGTGCGGATCTGGGCATCCTGTACGAGGACGACGTTCTGCGCCTCATCGACGTCTTCCGCGGCCGCGGCTTCCTTGTCCAGAACGTCGTCATGACGCAGCTCGAAGACGGCAACAAGATGGCGGAGGCGTTCATCGATCGCCTCGAGCGCTTGGGGCTTACGGTCTCGCGCCACCGCGTCATCCCGGGCTACCCGGCGGACTTCGACCTCGTCGTCTCGGACGAGGGGTTCGGCCGCAACGAGTTCGCGCCTACCACTCGCGATCTTGTCGTTGTCACCGCCCCGGGCCCCGGCTCCGGCAAGCTTGCTACCGCGATGAGCCAGGTCTATCACGAGATCCGGGGCGGCGTGAAGGCCGGTTACGCGAAGTTTGAGACCTTCCCCATCTGGAACCTGCCGCTCGAGCACCCCGTCAACCTCGCGTACGAGGCCGCAACGGTCGATCTCAACGACGCGAATATCATCGACCACTTCCACCTCACTGCCCATGGCGAGTCCACGGTCAATTACAACCGCGACGTCGAGGCCTTCCCGCTGCTCAAGACCATGCTGGAGAAGCTCACCGGCGGCACGCCCTACCAGTCGCCCACGGACATGGGCGTCAATATGGCCGGCTTCTGTATCACGGACGACGAGGTCTGCCGCGCCGCCTCGCAGCAGGAGATCATCCGCCGCTACTTCAAGGCGCTCGTCGAGGAAGCCCGCCTGGGCCTCGACACCACGATGTCGGATCGCGCCGCCGTCGTCATGGCGAAGGCTGGCATCAAGGCCACCGACCGTCCCGTCGTGGCCCCGGCCCGCGCCAAGGCCGAGGAGACCGGCGAGCCCGCTGCCACCATCGAGCTTGCCGATGCCACCATCATCACCGGCCGCACGAGCGAACTGCTCGGCTGTTCCTCGTCCATGCTGCTTAACGCGCTTAAGCACCTTGCGGGCATCGATGATGACATCCACCTGCTCTCGCCGGAGTCCATCGAGCCGATTCAGACGCTGAAGACGAAGCACCTGGGCTCACGCAACCCGCGCCTGCACACGGACGAGGTGCTCATCGCCCTGTCTGTGTCGGCCGCCAAGGACGAGCACGCGCGCCTGGCACTCGAGCAGCTCAAGAACCTCGAGGGCTGTGACGTCCACACGACGACCATCCTGGGTTCCGTTGACGAGGGCATCTTCCGCAACCTCGGCGTGCTCGTCACCTCGGACCCGGTCTTCGCGCGTAAGTCCGCGCTCTACCAGAAGCGCTAAATTCTGGAATCTGCTGTGCTCACGCTTAGAATTGCAGGCGTGAGCATCAGCAAAATTCTCCTCTACTACGCCTTTACTCCCATCGCGGATCCCACGGCCGTCATGTTGTGGCAGCGCACCCTGTGCGAGTCCCTGGGACTCAAGGGGCGCATCCTCATCTCCGAGCATGGCATCAACGGCACCGTGGGCGGCGACATGGAGGCGTGTAAGCGCTACGTGCGCGTGACCAAGGAGTACCCGGGCTTCAAAAACATGGAGTTCAAGTGGTCCGAGGGCGGCGCAGACGACTTCCCGCGCTTGTCCGTCAAGGTCCGCGACGAGATCGTGGCCTTCGGCGCGCCGGGCGAGCTTAAGGTCGACGAGAACGGCGTCATCGGCGGCGGCGTCCACCTCAAGCCGGAAGAAGTCAACAAGCTGGTGGAAGAGCGCGGCGACGAGGTCGTCTTCTTCGATGGCCGCAACGCAATGGAAGCCGAGATCGGCAAGTTCAAAGGCGCCGTCGTCCCGGATGTCACCACGACGCACGACTTTATCGAGGAACTCGAGTCTGGCAAGTACGACTGGATGAAGGACAAGCCGGTCGTGTCCTACTGCACAGGTGGCATTCGCTGCGAGATTCTTTCCTCGCTCATGAAGAACCGCGGCTTCAAAGAGGTCTACCAAATCGACGGCGGTATCATCCGCTACGGCGAGAAGTTCGGCAATGACGGGCTGTGGGAGGGCTCGCTCTACGTCTTCGACGGCCGCATGCACCACGAGTTTGGCCAGGGCCTCGAAGACCCCGGCTTTATCCAGCTCGGTTACTGCGTCCACTGCGGTTCGGCGTCCAATACCTTCCACAACTGCATCAACGAGGACACTTGCCGCCGCCAGGTGCTCATCTGCGATGACTGCGCCTCGCATGTCGAGACGCAGCACTGCGGCCGTCCGGACTGCGCGGAGGTCGCAGCCCAGCTCGCGTCCTAAGTCCGTTCCTTGCGCAAGGAACTGGGGAGCTTAGAGGTTCTGGGCGTTGAGGAACACCTGGAGGACGTCGATGCCCCAGAGCATGAAGTGCAGGGCGCAGAACCAGAAGGTGCCCATCCAGACGAACCAGCGGACGTAGCCGTTGAGCTTGCGCATCATGATGACGCCGGAGCCCACCATGCCGAGGGTGGGGGTGAGCATGGCCAGCGGCATCCAGAGCCAGCGGGCGGTGTCGGTGCACAGCCAGTCTGCCTCGCCGGTTGCGCAGAGCGGCCCGCCGAAGGAGCGGATAATCGGTAGCGAGCCGAGGCCGATGAGCAGCGAGACAGCGACGATGAGGAGCGGGAAGATGATGGCCTGCCGCGTGGAGCGGCGGGAGGCGCGGGCGAGCTTGAGGGGATCGGGGGCATCGGCAAGCTCGTCGAACGTATGTGGCTCGGGCGGCTGCTTGTTCATGGAATCAAGGAGCGAGTCGAGGTCGTTTTCCGGATGCTCAGGCCTGGTCATAGTTGAAGTCTAAACCTCAGCCGGAATGACGATGACGGGGACCGTGAGGTGGGGGAGGAGCTCCGTGGCGTGCGAGCCCAAGAAGACGCGGGCAAAGGGCGAGATGGGGTTGGAACCGAAAACCATGAGGTCAGATTTCTTCCACTTCACCGCGTCCACGGCGCCTTGCCAGCCCGCGCCGGAGCCGAGTACGGAGGAGACCTCGAGCTGCGGGAACTCGTCCTGGACGAGATCCGTCGCGCGATCGAGAAGGGAGAGCGTGTGCTCGTGCCACTCCGTGGCGAGCTTCTTCGTGACGTCGACTTGCGCATTGAGCGGCGGGTGGATGAGCCCGGTGGGTGAGAACGCGACGAGACGCAGCGGGACGTCGAGGCGTGCGGCGAGCGAGGCTGCCTGGCGCAGGGCGCGGTCTTGTCCCTCGTGGTGGTCTTCGCTGAACGCAAAGTTGATGCGCTTCACGCCGCCCTTGGCGAGCTTGGCGTCAGCGGGAGTAAGCCCTACGGCGACGGGGGAGTAGTGCAAGAGGCTATCTGCGGTAGACCCCGCGAGGAGGCGGTGCTTGGGCGCGGCCTGATGGGGGCCGAGCAGGATAATGTCCGCCTTGAAGTCCGCGGCGGCATCGGTAAGCAAACGTGGCTGGCTGGGGCCGACGAGGAGGGCGGAGGGCTCTTTGTCCCAGTGCTTCTTCTCCAGTGTGGAGTCTGCGAGCTGCTTGCGTACGGCATCTGCGTAGGCGGACGATTCTGCCTTGAGCCACTTTTTATACTTGCCGCCCAGCTTGGCGAGTGGGGCCGACGCCCAGGGTTGCACGAAGGTGGAGGCGACGCGCACGCGTACGCGGGTGCTGCGGCCGAGCCACGCGGCGACGTCGATGGCGCCGGTGGACTGCTCCGCGCCAGGCGTGGCCGGGTTCCACAAGACGAGAAGACGCAGGGGAACCGAAGGGTCTGCCAGAGCGGGTGGGAATGCCGCGGAATTTTTAGCCATAGTCACCGAATCAATGAGGAGCGTGCTTTCCTCTATTATTAGCGGCCCCTATCCGTTTTGGGAAAATCGCGGCGGCTGATAAACGGTAGCCAGGCGGCTGATAAGACCCGTGAACTCGTTCGCCGTCTCCAGATCCTCGGGCTCGAGCCAGCGAAGAATTTCCGCGAGTGCTTCCGCACGTTGGCGGGAGACGGTGTTGAGTTCGGCCTCGCCCAATTCCGTGAGTGCGACGAGGACGCCGCGGCGATCCTTTTCATCCCGCATGCGCTCGACGAAGCCGCGCGACTCCAGCTGATACAGGGCATTCGAAGCGGTGGGCATGCGAATGAGTTCGGCTTCCGCGATGGCGGACACCCGGGACGGGCCGCGGCGCTTGAGCTGGTTCATGATGGAAACCTGCGAGGTGGTAAGCCGCGAGCCCTCCGTCGTGCGCTGGAAGATGACCATGAGCTTGTTAAGCGCCGGCTGCAGCTCCGTACTCACCTCGAGCGCGACCTCGAAGCTCGAGGGAGACTCCGCATCTTGTTCATTCATAGAAACTAAATATATCGAAGCCGTCGCATTCTGGCTACTCCCCGCGAATAAAGGCCTCGAGCTGTGCGCGGGCCTCCTCGTCACCCAGCTGCACCGGCGGGGACTTCATCAGGTAGGAGGAGACAGGCAGGATGGGGCCGCCCAGGCCGCGGTCGAGTGCAATCTTCGCGGCGCGCACAGCGTCGATGATGACGCCAGCGGAGTTGGGGGAGTCCCAGACCTCCAGCTTGTACTCGAGGTTGAGCGGAACCTCGCCGAAGGCCGAGCCCTCGAGGCGCACGTAGGCCCACTTGCGGTCGTCCAGCCACGGCACGTAGTCCGAGGGGCCGATGTGGACGTTGTGGTCATGGACCTTGCCCGCGAGCGGGGACTCGTGGAGGTTGGAGGTCACCGCCTGAGTCTTGGAGACCTTCTTCGACTCCAGGCGCGTGCGGTCGAGCATGTTCTTGAAGTCCATGTTGCCGCCCACGTTGAGCTGCATGGTGCGGTCAAGGCGCACGCCGCGGTCCTCGAAGAGCTTGGCCAGGACGCGGTGGGTAATCGTGGCACCCACCTGGCTCTTGATGTCGTCGCCCACGATGGGCACGCCCGCGTCCGTAAACTTCTGGGCCCACTCCGGATCCGAGGCGATGAAGACGGGGAGGGCGTTGACGAAGGCGCAGCCTGCGTCGAGCGCGGCCTGAGCGTAGAACTTATCCGCCTCCTCCGAGCCCACTGGCAGGTAGGACACGAGGACGTCCACCTGGGCGTCGCGCAGCGCCTGCGCCACGTTCACCGGCTCGGCCTCGGACTCCTCGATGACCTCGCGGTAGTGCGTGCCCAGGCCGTCGAGCGTCGGGCCGCGCTGGACGGTCACGCCCAACTCCGGGATGTCCGCGATGGTGATCGTGCAGGACGTCTCCGTGCGGGTGGCGTCTGCGAGGTCGTGGCCCACCTTGGCCGCGTCCACATCAAATGCAGCGACGAATTCGACGTCGCCCACGTGGTAGCCGCCGAAGACGGTGTGCATGAGCCCCGGGATCTTCTGCTCCGCCGGGGTGTCGCGGTAGAACTTCACGCCCTGGATGAGCGACGTGGCGCAGTTGCCCACGCCGGCAATGGCGACGCGCACCTTCTGTGACATTGATGTATTTCCTTTCCGCGCGACTATCGCGCTTCCGGGAGCCAAGCTAGCGGGGAATTTACCAGAAGTGGGGACCTGGAGAGACTGGATCGTTGAAGCCCAGTGCGGGGAGGCGTGGGTTAGGCTGGGTGCCGTGATTCCCGGAGTTCGAACCAAGCACCCTGTCTCCCACGCGTGGGAGCGGGCGGCGCACCTGCGCGATTTTCGGGACGGCAGGCTCCAGCGCGATGAGATCTGCGACGCGGACTTCTTGCTGCGCGCCGCCGCCACCCATCACGGCGTGGACTCCCCGCGTCCGTGTCCGATCTGCGCGAGTCCCATGCGCGTGACGTATTGGATCTTCGGCGACGTCCTCGGACGGCGCGCCGGGAGCGCCCGCCCGCCCGCCGAAGTCGCGGAGATCGGCGCGGAGCTCGCCGCCCGCGGGGAGGAATTCACCGTCCATGCCGTGGAAGTGTGTCCTACATGTCACTGGAACCATCTGCTGGAAACGGCCACGGTCTATTAGGAATCCCAGGATTGCGTGTTAAGTTTTAAGGTTTAAAGAGATACCTCTCCACCACTTGAAGAAAAGGCGCACAGGTGACCGATTCCGAACAACCGAAGAGCACCGGCGAGTCCCGGGGCCGTCACGCTCTCGACAACACGTCAGCTGCGAGGACGCGTGCCAAGGCCGCACAGCCGACGAAGAAGAAGCGTCGCCGCTGGCCATGGATCGTGCTGATCGTCCTGCTCGCGGCGATCCTCATCCCGCTCGGACTATTTGCTTTCGCGTACTCGCAGTACAAGGTTCCTGAACCCCAGGAACTGGCGAATAAGCAGATTACCACCATCTACGCGAACGACGGCCAGACGCAGCTCGCCCGCCTCGTCCCGCCGGAGGGCAACCGCACGCAGGTCAAGCTCGAGCAGGTTCCGCAACACATGCAGGACGCGGTCTTGGCCGCTGAGGACCGCGAGTTCTGGACAAACTCCGGTTTTTCCTTCACCGGCTTCGGTCGCGCCGTCGTGGGTCAGCTCACCGGCAACCCCACCGCCGGTGGTGGTTCGACGATTACCCAGCAGTACGTGAAGAACACGCTCGTGGGCAACGAGCGGTCCTACGTGCGCAAGGCTCGCGAGCTCATCTACTCCGTCAAGATGACCAACGAGTGGGACAAGGAGACCATTCTCAACGCGTACCTCAACACGGTCTATTTCGGTCGCAACGCCTACGGTATCCAGGCGGCGTCCAACGCCTACTTCAATAAGAACGTCGAGGACCTCACCACGGAAGAGTCCGCGCTGCTCGCCGGCGTCATCCAGGCGCCGTCTGCCCTCGACCCGGCCGTCGACCCTGAGGCCTCCGCTGGCCGCTGGAACTACGTGCTTGATGGACTCGTGGAGATGGGCGTCCTCGACGCCTCGGAGCGCGCCGGGATGCAGTTCCCGCAGACGCGCGACCCCTCTGAGTACTCCGCGTACACGGAGGCCACCGGCGCCAACGGCCACATCAAGAACCAGGTCATCGCCGAGCTCGGCACCATCGGCATCACCGAGGAAGACGTGCAGACCCGTGGCCTGCAGATTACGACGACCATCGACATGAACGTCCAGAACGCGTCTCTCGATGCCGCCGATACCGCCCTCGCCCCGCTCCAGGAGGATGCCCGCGCCGCAGCCGTGACCGTCGACCCGAAGACGGGCGCTGTGCGCGGCTACTTCGGCGGTCACGACGCCAACGGCTGGGATTACGCCAATGCTCCCATGCAGACCGGCTCGATCTTCAAGATCATCGGGCTCGCCGCAGCTGTCCAGCAGGGAATTAGCACGGACACGTACTACTCCTCCGCGCCGTACCAGCTTGAAGGCACGAACATCATTGTGAACAACGCCGAGGGCGGCTCGTGCGGTAGCTGTTCGCTCAAGGAAGCGCTGAAGAACTCCTACAACACGTCCTTCCAGCGCCTCCAGGCGGACCTTGCGAATAAGTCGCAGGACACTGCGGACATGGGCCACGCCCTGGGCATCGCCCCGACCTACGCCAATGGCGATAAGACGCTGAGCGAGGAAGGCCAGCGTCCGTACGACGGCATCATCCTGGGCCAGTACCCGTCCCGCGCCATCGACATGGCGACCGTCGTCGCGACCCTGACCAACGATGGCATCTGGCACGACACTCACTTCGTGCAGCGCGTGACGGATTCCTCCGGCGAGGTGCTCTATGAGCGCCCGGAGGACACTGGCGAGCGTCGCGTGTCCAAGCAGGTGGCCCGCAACGTCATCGAGGCCATGGAGCCCATCGCAGCTTGGTCCAATGGCGCGCTGGCGGGCGGCCGTCCGTCCGCTGCGAAGACCGGTACCTCGCAGCTGGGCGATACTGGCGCGAACCGCGACACGTGGATGATTGGTTCCACCCCGCAGCTGGCTACCGCCGTGTGGGTCGGCACCGCCGACAACACGTCTGCTATCTACAACGCCTGGGGCGGCATCATGTACGGCTCCGGCGCTGCGACGCAGATTTGGAAGTCCATCCTCGACACCTCGCTCGAGAACCAGGACTTCGAGTACTTCCCCGACGCCGTCCCGGTCCGCTACGGCACGGGCACGGCGGGTTCTGGCTACTACTATGACCCGTCCTGGTCCTCCGGTTCCTCCAATACATGGTCGGATTCTTCGACGGATGACGCCGCTGCTTCCGATGCCCCGGATGACGAAAATCCTGCCGATGCCCCCGCGGGCGGCCAAGAGTCGCCCGCCGCGCCGGCCGCTCCCGCGGCCCCGGCTGCACCGGCGGAGAATGGCAACGGCGGCACCGGCGGCGGAAATCAGGATGCGCTCACGCAGCTGGGCAATGACCTCAACAACGCCGTCAACGACTTCCTCAACCAGTAGGCCGCGCGCATGACCGTCACTGCTCTCTCCCGGGAGCCTCTCGCCCGCGGGCTTGTCGATTTCTTCGGCGGCCCGCGCGGCACGCATGCCTCGCGCCCCGTCAACGCCATGCGGTGGGTTCTCTCCGTTGGCTGGGTCTTCCTCGCCTTCGCTTACCTGGCCAAGGCCAACTGCGCGGGTGGCATCAAGAATGAGGACGGCACGGTCTCGCTCAACTGGGCGGGCGCGCGCCAGTACACCTCGTTCTGCTATAACGACATCATTCCGCTCTACGGCGGACGCGGTCTGGACAAGCCGGGCTTCGTCTACGCGTACTCGTGGCAGGAGGGCGATCTCACTCGCTACATGGAGTACCCGGTCCTCGCTGGTCTCTTCCAGGGCTTTGAGGGCTGGCTCGCGCGTACGACGTATCCGCTCGTTTCGTGGGCCGTCGCCGACGCTGGTTGGTACTTCGCGCTTACCGCGCTCACGATGGCCATCATGTGGGTGGCGACCCTGCGCATGGTGGGCGAGCTCCTCGGCAACCGTCTCTGGGACGGCTTGCTCGTCGCCGCGAGCCCGCTCGTCATCATGCATGGCTTCACCAACTGGGACATCCCATCCATCACGTTGGCCGTCGCCGCGCTGCTTGCCGTGAGCAAGCGCAAAAACTGGCTGGGCGGCATCCTCATCGGCCTGGGCTTCGCGTTTAAGATGTGGCCGCTGTTCATGCTCGGCGCGTTCCTCGTGCTCGCCATCCGGCACCGTCGCTTCGTGCCCTTCTTCAGGCTGCTTGGCGGTGCCGTGTGCGCGGCGGCAGTCGTCAATATTCCGATCGCGCTGCTCTACCCGGATGCCTGGTACGAGTTCTTCCGCCTCAACTCCACGCGTGGCTGGGAGTGGACGACGCTCTACGCGATGATTGCGCGCAACGTCCCCAACTTGCCCATGTCGGCCGAGTTTGTCAACGTCTTCTCGCTCGTGGGCTTCCTCGCGCTGTGCGTGGGCATCCTCATCTTTGGTTTGCGGACCCAGCGCACCCCGCGCGTGGCGGAGCTCGTCTTCCTCATCCTCGTGGCCTTCCTCATGCTCAACAAGGTGTGGTCGCCGCAGTATTCGCTGTGGCTGCTCGTGCCGGCCGTCCTCGCGCTGCCCAACTGGCGGCTCATTTTCACGTGGGGCTTCTTCGATGCCCTCGTCTGGCCCATCCTCATGCTCCACATGCATGGCGTGGAGAACAAGGGCCTGCCGGGAGAGATGCTCGACCTCGCCATCTGTCTGCGCGACGGCTTCATCCTCGCCATTGCCGTGCTCGTCATCCGTCAGATGCTGGGCAAGAGCCGCGACAAGGTGCTCGCGGACAATGGCACCGATCTACTAGCAGGAGATTTCGCGAAATGACCTTCACCATCGTGGGCATCGTGTCCATCGTCATCGGCTTTTGCTGCGTGATGGGTGCCTACTACACGTTCCAGAAGGGCGAGCCGGGCTCCAACCGCACGGTGCCCATCGTGCTGGGGCTCCTCGCCTTGGTGTTCCTCACCATCATTCCGGCGGGAACGGCCGTCTTCTTCGCCGCGCCCGGCGGCCAGCAGCTGCCGTAACTCTGGGTCCAGAACCACACTTCGGAATTACACTTTTGTCATTCGCCGCCTGCCCCGCTGGGGCCGGCGGCGATTTCCGTTTTTACCTGCATGTGGGGTATTCTCGTGGGGTTGCTTGACGCAACGAACCCTCCTGCCACATCCGCAAAGGTGATGTGGCCGAAAAACAATTACTAGACCATAGGAGGTGATGAGGTCCGTGCGTCACTACGAAGTCATGATCATTCTGGATCCTACCCAGGATGAACGCACCGTTGCCCCGTCCCTGGACAAGTTCCTCTCCACCGTGTGTGAAGAGAACGGCAAGGTAGAAAACGTTGATATCTGGGGCAAGCGCCGTCTGGCCTACCCGATCAACAAGAAGGACGAAGGCATCTACGCCGTCGTCACCCTCGAGTGCGAGTCCGCATCTGTGCTCGAGCTCGATCGTCGTCTGAACCTGAACGACAACGTTCTGCGTACCAAGGTTCTGCGCACTGACAGCAAATAGCGGATACTGGGTACATCAGTAACCAACGCTTGTAAGGAGACATCATGGCTCAGGGAGACACCAACATCACGGTCGTCGGCAACATCGTTGCTGACCCGGAACTGCGTTTTACCCCGGCGGGAGCAGCTGTTGCTAACTTCCGCGTCGCCTCGACCCCTCGTCGCTACAACTCGCAGACGAACCAGTGGGAAGACGGCGAAGCAATGTTCCTCACCTGCAACGTGTGGCGCCAAGCGGCGGAGAACGTGGCCGAGACCCTCACGAAAGGCATGCGCATTATCGTGACCGGTCGCCTGAAGGCTCGTTCTTACCAGACCCGCGAAGGTGAAAACCGCACGGTTTTCGAGATCGACGTTGACGAAGTCGGTCCGTCTCTGCGTTATGCCACCGCACAGGTTGCCCGTAACCCCCGTGAGGGCGGCAACGGCAACTACGGCGGCGGCAATGACAATATCCAGGGCGGCGGCAACTTCGGTGGCGGCTTTGGCGGCGGCAATAACAATGCCGGCCAGCAGCAGCAATCGCAGGGCGGTTTTGGTGGTAACAACAACCAGAACTTTGGCCAGCAATCGCAGCAGCAGGCACCCGCTAACGATCCGTGGAACTCCGCCCCGCCGGCTGGCGGCTTTGGCGGCGCCGCTGATGAACCCCCGTTCTAAAGCTGTTTTACACGCAATCTAAATTATTAAAGACTCAATTGAAAGGCAGGGATCATGAAGCTGATCCTCACCGCTGCCGTTGAGAACCTCGGCGCCGCAGGCGATATTGTTGAGGTTAAGGACGGCTACGGACGTAACTACCTGCTTCCGCGCGGTCTGGCCATCGTTGCCACCCGTGGTGCTGAGAAGCAGATCGAGGGCATCAAGCGCGCCCAGGAAGCTCGCGCAATTCGCGACCTGGACCACGCACGCGAGATTCGCACCCAGCTCGAGCAGCTCACCGACATCAAGGTGCCGGTGAAGACCTCGGAGAAGGGCAAGCTCTTCGGTTCCGTGTCCGCAGAGGACATCGTTGCCGCGGTCGAAACCGCCGGTGGCCCCAAGCTGGATAAGCGCATTGTTGTGCTTCCTAAGGGCCTCGTCAAGAAGACTGGCAACTACCAGGTCGAGCTCAAGCTGCACGCTGACGTTCTCGGCAAGGTGAACTTCTCGGTCGTCGCTGCCTAATTTTGGCGCACGACGGTCTACGCTCGTGTAGCGTCTAGACCCAAAGACAACAGCACGCCGCAGCGCCCCGCGCCGCGGGCTGGCCATCATGTGAGGTGATGGCTTCCCGCATTGCGCCCGGGGCGCTGTGGCATTTTTCCTGTCTGTGGCCGCTCGCCGGTGAAATTGTGGAAAACTCGCGTAACCTGTGGATAACTTATTGTCCTTTACCCAATCTTCACATTCCGGCCATGGCTGCTTTCCCGCAGGTAAAGGCACTTATCCACGGACCTGGTGAGGATTTTCACACCCGCAATAAATAGCTCTGACCTGCGCAAACGATCGTTGCAGGTCAGAGCCGGTGAAAGTTATCCACAGGCCTGACCATGGGAAATGTATCTTCCGCTGTTAACCACCTGGGGTTTCTACAGGTTGCTGTGGATAACGGTGCAATTTGTGCCCAGGGGGTAGACGAGACTAGACGTTCTGGCCGTGTCAGGACGCTGAACTAGAGTAGGGACGCAGACGGATGAAAGAGGGGACACCTGGTGACTACGCCAAGTTTTGATGACGACAATTACGCGCCGCCGGAAGAGGATTTTGGGCCCATGGAGCCCGCGCCCCCGGAGGAGAAACCGCGCCGCTTCGGCCGCGGCACCGGCCGCCGTGGCAAGCACACGAACGACGGCGATTACGCCGCGTACGGTAACTTCCGCCAGCCGCCGGCTGACCGCGAGGCGGAGCAGGGCGTCCTGGGCGCCATGCTGCTTAGCCCGGCCACGGCGTCTGAGGTCTCTGAGATCGTCACGGAGGACGACTTCTACTACCCGGCGCACGCCATCATCTTCAAGCACATCATGGCGTTGTTCGCTGACGGCAAGGAAATCGATGCCGTCGTGCTCAGCGGCCGCCTTGACCGCTACGGCGAGCTCGAGCGCGCCGGTGGTGCCCCGTATTTGCACACTCTGCTGGCCTCGGTGCCTACCGCAGCCAACGCACGCTATTACGCAGAAATCGTCGCGGAGAAGGCTGTCCTCCGTCGCCTCATCGACGCCGGCACGCGCGTGGTCCAGCTGGGCTACGAGGCCCAGGAGGACGCGGAGCTCGAATCCGTCATTAACGACGCGCAGCAAGCCGTCTTTAACGTCTCGCAGCGCAAGAAGTCCGAAGACTACAAGCCGCTGAGCGAGCTCATCGTGCCCACCATCGATGAGCTTGTGCAGCTGCAGGAACACGGCGGCGTCGAACTCGGCGTTCCCACCGGCTTTGTCGATCTGGATAAGCTCACCAACGGTCTCCATGCTGGCCAGATGGTCATCGTCGCCGCTCGTCCGGGTGTGGGTAAGTCAACGCTGGCCATGGACTTCATGCGCTCGTGTTCCCTCCACCACGGCAAGACCTCCGTCATCTTCTCCCTCGAGATGTCCGCGAACGAAATCCTCATGCGTTTGCTCTCCGCGGAGTCTGAGGTCAAGCTTGCGGATATGCGTGCTGGCCGCATTTCGCCGGAAGACTGGTCCAAGCTCGAGGAGACCATCACGCGCATCGACAACGCGCCGATGTTCATCGATGACTCACCGAACCTCACCATGATGGAGATCCGCACCAAGGCCCGCAAGATCAAGCAGCAACATGGCCTCGACATGATCGTCCTCGACTACATGCAGCTGATGAGCTCGGGCAAGAAGGTCGAGTCCCGTCAGCAAGAGGTCTCGGAGTTCTCCCGTAGCCTCAAGCTGCTCGCCAAGGAGCTCGAGGTTCCGCTCATCGCCATCTCGCAGCTGAACCGCGGTCCTGAGGCCCGTACGGACAAGAAGCCGCAGCTCGCTGACCTGCGTGAGTCGGGTTCGCTGGAGCAGGACGCCGATATGGTTATGCTGCTCTACCGCCCGGACTCTCAGGATCGCGATAACGAGCGTGCCGGCGAGGCCGACATCATCCTGGCCAAGCACCGCGGCGGCCCTATCGATACCGTGACGGTCGCGCACCAGCTGCATTACTCGAAGTTCGTCAATATGGCCCGCGGCTAGGGGCGCACCGCTGCTACGGTTTTCCTTTCAGGCTGACGTGGCGTCGCCGCGTGATGCGTTTATGGCTCACATTGGCTTGAAGTGAAAAACACCGTGAGCCCCAACCCGAAGGTTGGGGCTCACGGCGACTCTATCTCTCTTAGGAAGGGTCCCTTAGGCGGTGTCTCACGCCGCCACCCCGGAACCAGGGGCTCTCTCTATCTCTCTCAAAGGTATGCGCCTCTCAAACGCATGAACTCAGTATGGGACACGAGGCTGGCGGGAGCCCTACACGCGGCTACGCGTTACCTGGCAATTCCTGGGAAGTAACTGAAGGCGCCGAAACGTCCTTCACCTTGTCCGGATCGCCGAGCCGTGGTCCGAGCGCGGCGAGGACCACGAACACCGCGGTCGTGAGGATGCCTAGCCAGATCCACAGGCGGTGAAACCGTGGCCCGCACCAGGAGGCGAAGGCGGCGCCAGCGAATGCGCCGAGGGTGTTGAATATGAGGTCGTCGATGTCGCTGCGGCCGAGACCAAAGGCGTATTGGAGGGTCTCCACCGTGAGCGAGAGGCCGAAGCCACACGCGGTAACAGGCCCAATGCGGCGCAGGAGAATGAAGAGCAGGACGCCCAGCGGGACAAAGAGCGCGAAGTTGCCGCCGTAGCCGAAGACGGGACCGAACCACGAGGTGCCGTCGAGCTCCGCCAAGGGACGGAGACGAATCTCGCGGGCCACCTGGTTCTCGGGCAGCCACAGGTAGCCGATCTGGAAGAAGGCCTTGAGCAGGGTGAGGGCAACGATGACCCCCACGTAGCCGCCGAGGGCGAGGACCAGAGTGGGGGTCAGACGGGAAGAGCGCATGCCCGCGATTGTAGAGCAGATCTAGGAAAGCGCCTTGCCGCGTTGCTCAGGGAGAGCGAAGGCAGCGAGCGCCGCGAGAGCGAAGGCGGCCGCGAAAAGCGCGAAGAGCCAGCCGGAGCCCGCGCCGGCGAGGATGAGCGGGACGAGGAGTGGCGTGATGATGGAGGCGAGGCGGCCAAAGCCAGCGGCGGCACCCGTGCCTGCGCCGCGCAGGTGCGTGGGGTAGAGCTCCGGGCCCACGGCGTAGAGCGCGCCCCACGCGCCGAGGTTGAAGAAGGAGAGCAGGCAGCCGGCGACGAGGATGAGCCATTCCGTATGCGCGAATCCGTAGAGACCCGCGGCGCAGGCGGAGCCCACGAGGAAAGCGGCGAGCGTCACGCGTCGGCCCCAGACCTCAATGAGCCAGGCGGCCATCGCGTAGCCCGGCAGCTGCGCCAGCGTGATGATGAGAGTGAACGAGAAGGATTTCACGAGCGAGAAGCCGTCCGCTACGAGCAGCGACGGAATCCACACGAAGGCGCCGTAGTAGCTGAGGTTGACGCAGAACCAGACCGTCCAGAGTGCTGCGGTGCGCCCGCGCAGGGACGGTGACCAAATGGAGCGGGAGGTGACGTCGTCTTCGGCGAAGGTGGGAGTGGAGGGGGCATCGGCAAGCTCTGCGTCGGTGGGGACGGCGGCCTCGAAGGAGGCGACGATTTCCTCGGCCTCCTCGTGCCGGCCGCGGGACTCGAGAAAGCGCACGGACTCCGGAAGGTGGAGGCGCACGTAGAGGGCGTAGAACGCCGGCACCATGCCCAGCGCGAGGGCCCAGCGCCAGCCGGAGTCATGCGCGCCGACCACGAAGGTGCCGATGACGGCGGCAAGGATCCAGCCCACGGCCCAGAAGGCCTCGAGGAGGACGACCATGCGGCCGCGGACCTTGACCGGAGAGAACTCGGAGATGAGCGTCGAGGCGACGGGGAGCTCTGCGCCCAGGCCCAGGCCGATGAGGAAGCGGAGGACGAGCAGCATGACCAGGCCCGTGGACAGTGCGGAGGCGCCGGTGGCGAGACCGTAGACGAGCAGCGTGAGGGCGAAGACGTGGCGGCGGCCGAACTTATCGGCAAGCAGCCCGCCGAAGGTCGCGCCGATGGCCATGCCAATGAAGCCGATGGAGGCGAGCCACGAGGACTCGGTGGGCGTGATGCCCCAGTGGACGGCGAGGGCGGCCATGATGAAGGAAATGAGGCCGACGTCCATGGCGTCGAGCGCCCAGCCAATGCCGGAGCCGATGAGGAGTTTCTTGTGCTTGCCCGTGACCGGCAGGCGATCGAGGCGTTCGTTGCGAGATAAAGGAAGAGAATTCTGTCGAAGAATTGGCATGCACAAAGATTAGGCCTCCGGAATCGGGGGCGCTAGATTCTGTGCAAATTCTTAATCGATAGAGCGGAAATTCTTCAGTCGCAGGGAGTTGCTCACCACGAAGACCGAGCTGAAGGCCATGGCAATACCCGCGAACAGGGGGTTGAGCAGGCCGACGGCGGCG
Organism: Corynebacterium sp. CMW7794; assembly: GCF_001563605.1. Taxonomy (NCBI): domain Bacteria; kingdom Bacillati; phylum Actinomycetota; class Actinomycetes; order Mycobacteriales; family Corynebacteriaceae; genus Corynebacterium; species Corynebacterium sp. CMW7794. Next base: position 10,776 of record NZ_KQ961735.1, on the reverse strand, counting down.
ACCGGAATGAGGACCACGTTGTAGGCGAACGCCCAGAAGAGATTGCCCTTGATGATCTTCAGGGTGCGGCGGGACAGCCGGATGGCGTCGACGGCGGAGCGGAGGTCGTCGTTCATGAGCGTGATGTCGGAGGCCTCAATGGCGACGTCCGTGCCGGTGCCCATGGCGATACCGAGATCCGCCTGGGCGAGAGCGGCTGCGTCGTTGACGCCGTCGCCGACCATGGCCACGGTCTTGCCCTCTTCCTGGAGGCGCTTGATGGTCGCTACCTTGTCTTCTGGCATGACGCCGGCGGTGACGGACTCGATGCCGACTTCGCGTGCCACCGCCTGCGCAGCGTGCTCGTTGTCGCCCGTGAGCAGGTGCGGGGTAAGTCCCAGCTCCTTGAAGTGGGCGATGGCAGTGGCCGAGCTGGATTTGACGGTGTCGCGGACCTCAATGGTGCCCTTGACGGCGCCGTCCACGGTGACGGCGACGAGCGTGCCGGTGCCCTCGTAGTCGGTGCCCGCTGGCGGGCGGCCGACGAGGACGCACTGGCCGTTCACGGTGCCTTCGACGCCGTGGCCGGGAACCGAGGCAAAGTCAGTGGCTTCCGGTGCGTCCGGGGCCGCGGCGACGATGGCCTTGGCAATGGGGTGCTCGGAGCCGCGCTCCACGGCGGCGGCGAGAGCGAGGACGTCGCCCTCGACGTGGGAGACGGCCATCGTGCCCTCGGTCACGGTGCCCGTCTTATCGAGCACGATGGTGTCGACCTCGCGGGTGGACTCGAGAATCTCCGGGCCCTTGATGAGGATGCCCATCTGGGCGCCGCGGCCGGAACCGACGAGGATGGCGGTCGGCGTAGCCAGGCCCATGGCGCACGGGCAGGCGATGATGAGGACCGCGACCGCCGCGATGAAGGCCGGGGCGACGCCCCCAAAGAAGAGGTGGACGATGAGCGTGAGGATAGCGATTCCGATGACAACGGGGACGAAGACCTGTGCGATCTTGTCCACGAGGCGCTGGATGGGGGCCTTGGAGGCCTGGGCGTCCTTGACCATCGTGGCCATCTGCGCAAGCACGGTGTCCGAGCCGACCTTCGTGGCGCGGACCTCGAGTCGGCCCGAGGCGTTGACGGTGGCGCCGGTAACGCGAGAGCCTTCGGACACCTCAACCGGCACGGATTCGCCGGTGAGCATGGACTCGTCTACGGCGGAGTTGCCAGCGGAGACGATGCCGTCCGTGGCGATCTTCTCGCCCGGGCGAACGATGAAGGTATCGCCGACCTGGAGTTCCTTGATGGGCACACGCACCTCGACGCCGTCACGCAGCGCCGACGCGTCCTTCGCGCCCATGGTGAGCAGCGAGCGCAGTGCCTCCGAAGACCGGCCCTTGGCGCGGAACTCGAACCAGCGGCCGAGCAGCAAGAAGGAGATGACCATGCCCACGGACTCGAGGTAGATGTGGTCCATCTCCGCGTCGTTGGACAACAGCGTCATGTGCATCTTCATGCCGGGCATGCCGGCGTTGCCAAAAAAGAGTGCGTAAAGCGACCAGAAGTAGGCGGCCGTGGTGCCCATGGTGATAAGCGTGTCCATGGTGAACGAGCCGTGCTTGAGGTTCGTCCACGTCGCCTTGTGGAAGGGTGTGCCGCCGAAGATGTAGACGATGGTCGCAAGAATGGTCGCGGCCCACTGCCAGTTGGTGAACTGGAGAGCCGGGATCATGGACACGAGCATGACCGGCAGCGAGAGTGCACCGGAGATGAGCGTGCGGCGGAGCAGGTCGTCCGTCTGCGCGTCGCGGGCGGACTCGTCCTCATCCTCAGCGCCCTCAGGCTCGTCATCCCCGCTCATAGAAAACGCCCCATAGCCAGCGTTCTCGATGACCTTGATGAGGTCCTCGACGCTCGTGGTGGTGGGGTCGTAGCTCACGGAGGCTTCTTCCGTGGCGAAGTTGACGGTGGCCTCCACGCCGTCGACCTTGTTGAGCTTGCGCTCCACGCGTGACGAGCACGACGTGCACGTCATGCCGGTCACCCCGAGATCAATGTGGTGTAGCGCGGTGGGAGTGGTCACCGTGGAACTCCTTTCCTGTTCAAACCTATGCGCGCTCTCGCGCCGGGCGGCCTTTCGCGAGAGAAGGCCTAGGCCAGCTCGTAGCCGGCTTCCTTGACGGCGGCGGCGACCTGTTCGTCGGTGAAGCCCTCGCCCTCGACGGTGACGGCACCGGTGGCGTGGTCAGCGGTGACAGCGGTGACGCCGGCGATCTCGCCGATCTCTTCCTTCACGGACATCTCGCAGTGGCCGCAGGTCATGCCCTTGACGGTGTAGTTGTTCATGGTGTGTCTCCTTCGTACGGGGATCTAGTGCTTACGCCGTCGATAATATACCCCCTGGGGGTATCTGGCAAGGATAAATCTCCGTGGGAATAACTCACGAACGTGTACGGTTGATAGGAAAGAACGAAGCAAAATTAGCTGATTGATAAAAGGAGTTACCGCAATGGCGACTGTCGACGTCACTGAAAAGGACTTTGAGTCCACCGTTAGCGCCGAGGGCATTGTCCTCGTTGACGCCTGGGCCGATTGGTGCGGTCCGTGCAAGCGCTTCGCTCCGGTCTACGACGCAGCGTCGGAGAAGCACGAGAACATCACGTTTGCGAAGCTCGATACCGAGGCTAACCAGGGTCTGTCCGCAGCCTTGCAGATCCAGTCTATCCCCACGCTCATGGCGTTCCGCGATGGCGTGATGGTCTTCCGTCAGGCAGGCGCCCTGCCGCCGGCCGCACTCGAGGATCTTATCGGTCAGGTCGAGGGGCTCGACATGGACGAGGTCCGCAAGCAGGTGGCTGCCCAGCAGGCGCAGCAGTCCTAAGTCCTGCGCACGACGGCGCTTTCCCACGTATCATCGTGGGAAAGCGCCTTTTTTAATGAAACTATAAGGAGTACGAAACAATGGCTAACCCGATGAGCAAGGGCTGGAAGTACCTCATGGCTTCTTTCGATCAGAAGATCGATGAGAACGCAGACCCCAAGGTCCAGATTCAGCAGGCGGTCGAGGGGGCCAAGAAGCAGCACGCGGAGATTACCCAGCACGCCAGCGAGATTATCGGCAACCAGTCGCGCCTCGAGGTGCAGATGAACCGCCTCATCGAGTCTGTGCAGAAGTACCAGGAGCAGACGCAGCGTGCGCTCGAGCTTGCCGATGCCGCCTCGGCCAAGGGCGATTCCACCGCAGCCACCGAATATAACCAGGCCGCAGAGGTTGTTGCCGCGCAGCTCGTCGCCGCCGAGCAGGAGCTCGAGGGCATGAAGACTCAGTACCAGGCGGCAACGCAGGCTGCGGAGCAGGCGAAGCAGCAGCAGAAGGAATCAGAAGCGCGTCTGCGCGAGCAGCTCGCCCAGGTCGACCAACTCATGGCGCAGGCCGATCAGGCCGCCATGCAGGAGTCCAACGCGAAGGTCCTCGACTCCATGAACGAGCTGTCCCCGGATGATTCGACGCCCACGCTTGACTCTGTCCGCGCCAAGATCGAGAAGCGCTACACGGACGCCCTCGGTGCCCAGGAGCTCATGCAGGGCACCGGGACCGTCAATATCCAGGACTTCTCCAAGGCGGACACCGAGCTCAAGGCCAGCTCCCGCCTCGCCGAGATCCGTGCCGACATGGCGAAGAAGAAAGAGCTCGACGCTGCTCCGGACGCTGACGCCGAGAAGTAGTGACGTACGCGTTACCCCCAGTTCCCTGTGAACTGGGGGTTTGTTTTACTTGTCGCGGTTGAGGAGCACGCCGCGGATGCCGGAGTGGAAGCCGTCGCGCAGGTTCACGCGCTGGGTCTCGGTGAGCGTGTACTCGTGGAGCGTGTCGCACGCGAATTGGAGGAGCGGGCGGTCGATCTCGGGCGGCAGACCGCCGCCGGAGAGAAGGTGCGCCTGGTCGCGCTGCTCGGCGGTCGCGGCGTTGTCGAACCACCAGCTGGCGTACTGCTGGCCCACGTCGAACGGCGTCTGGAAGCCGGCGGAGGTCCAGACCTCCTCCGGCAGCGGCACGTAACGGGAGCGCAGCTTGCGGCGCGGCGCCATCATGGACGGCTTCGGCGGACCGGACGGGCCCGGCTTCGCAGGCGTCTCTTCGGCGGGAGCCTCAGGCTTCGGGGAGTCGGAGGCGGACTCGGCAGACGTGGTGGGCTCGACGGGCGCGGCCTGCTCCGACGTGCGGTGCTCCGGCTGGTGTGCCGCCATACCATGCGGCGTGGAGGAGAATGCGGCCTCGACCTCGGAGGGCTCGCCACAGACGTCGGGGCCGGGCACTGCCGGCTCCTCGGTGCCCTCCGGCGCGGTAGCCGCGCTCTCCTCCTGCTCCTCGTCTGGCTGGTGACGGATGACCGGTGGCAGCGGTCCTTCGAGGACCTGGATTTCCATGGCGTCCGCGAAGTCCTCGCGCGGGTCCAAAATCGTGGTCGTATCGCAGGAGTGGCGCAGGTTGGAGGACATGGAGTCCCAGCCAAAGCCGTAGAGGTGCACGCGAATGCCCGCGAGCACCGCCTCCTCAACGCCCGGAATCATGTCCGCGTCGCCGGAGACGAGCACGAAGTCCGTGACTTGTTGCTTCATGGCGGCGACGATCATGTCCGCGACGAGACGCGTGTCCACGCCCTTCTGCGTGCGGCGGTCGCCCCACTCGATGAGCTGGCCTGTGCGCAGCTGCACGCCGTCACAGGTGCGCAGCGCGCGCTGGTAGCGGTGTGGGCCGGTATCCGGGATGCCGTCGTACCAGTACTGACGCTGAATTTTTTGGTCCAGTTGGTTTTCGATCATGGTGCCCATGGTGTTGACGACCTCGGGAAGGTCAATCTCTAACTGGGCGCGGGCACCCGTCTCCCAGGCATTATAAAAACTTGCTAATAGGTAAGAAGTGTCGACGAAAACTAACGTTCTCTCAAGCATTGTTGCGGTCCTAAATCTTTATTGCTAACTCGTTTCCCTCCAGTGTGCCCCAAAAAGGCAAAAACTGCGATAGGCCTTGACGAATTCCCAGGTGGCCAATATGGTTAGTTACACAAGTGACTAACCAACTAAGGATGCCCATGGACAACTCCACCCAACCGTTGTTCCGGCAAATCGCCGCGCTCATCGAAGATTCCATCATCGATGGCGCACTCGCGGAAGGTGCGCAAGCCCCGTCGACGAACGAGCTCGCCGCGTTCCACAACATCAACCCCGCGACCGCCAGGAAAGGAATTACCTTGCTTGTCGAACTCGGAATTCTCGAAAAGCACCGCGGCGTCGGCATGTTCGTCGCGGACGGCGCGACCGAGAGCATCCGCGAGCGCCGCCGCAGCGACTTTGCCGCCGAATACGTCGCCCCACTCGTGGACGAGGCTGCCCGCCTCGGCTACACGCGGGGCCAACTCCAGGAACTCGTTCACCGCGTCGCTGAAAGCCGAGGTCTCTACTCATGATCACTGCACGCCATCTCTCCAAATCCTTCGGAAGCAAGAAGGTCTTCGAAGGACTCAACTTCGATATCCACGACGGCCAGCTCCATGCCTTGGTGGGCCGCAACGGCTGCGGCAAGACGACGCTGCTCTCCCTCCTTGCCGGACAGAAGCGCTACGAAGGCGAGCTCTCGCACAACCCGTATAACAATCGCGCGGTCATGGACACCATCGTGTTCACTGGCGTGGACACCGCCTACCCCAACTGGCGGCTTCACGACATCCTCACCGCTGCTGGACAGCGCTACCCGTACTGGTCGCTGCGCGATGACCTCCTGGACGCGTTCGACCTCGACCTTCACACGAGTTACGCCGCCGCCTCGCGCGGTCAGCGTTCCATGCTCGCCATCATCGTGGCGCTTTCCGCCAATGCGGAGCTCACTCTCCTCGATGAGCCCTACTTGGGTCTCGACGATGCGAACCGCACGATCTTTTACGACAACCTTCCGCATGACCGCACGATGGTCGTCGCGACCCATGCTCTCGAAGAATCCGCTCAGCACTTCGACCGCTTCCTCCTCATGGGCGAGGGCATGCAGGACTACTCAGCCGCCGAGCTTGACGATGCCTTCGTGGTTGCCCCCGGCTCTCCCGATCTCGCCCCACATGCTGTGCGCACCGAGGAGATTGCCGGCCAGTCGCGCATGATCGTCCCTCGTGGCGTTGCTGAAGGCACCCCGCTGCCGCTGGCCGACGCGGTCCGCATTCTGGGAGGCCAGCGATGATCTTCAAGTATCAGTTCACCAATGGCGGCTGGGTCGCGGCTCTCATTAGCGTGGCGTTCCTTGGCTTGGCATTGCTCTTAGGGAGCGTTGTCGCGGTATGGCCGGTCGCCTTCTTCGGCGCCACCGCAGTGGCGCTGCCACTTGCCTACTTCTTTCTCCCGCGCCGCAGTGCCGATGCTTTCGGCATGACAACCGGCGAATGGATCCGCACCAACGTCACGCCGCTCGTGGTCTGCCTCGCCCTGGGGCTCGGCGCGCAGGCTTTCGTCCTTCCCGCTCGATGGCTACTTTGTGAAGCACTCGCCATCTGTGTCTTCTGGGTGTCGCTGTTCTTTCGGCTCCGTGGTGAATCCCGCGGTATCGCCAAGGGAAGTCTGCGTTTCCATGGCTGGTGGCTCCTGCTAGCCAGCGCCGCGGTTGCTATCCCGCTCCTTGCGGTGGCGCAGCCCTTCCTCGGCCCCACGTGGGGTCCGGCCTTCTGGGCCTTCCTCCCATTCATCTTGGGGATGATCGCGCAGATGCCGTGGACTGAGCTCACGCCTTCCGGCCTTCAGGCGTTCGGGTATCCACGCACCGAGTGGGTGCGCCGCCAGCTCATTCTTGCCGCGCTGAGCCTTGTCATCTTCGCGGGCATCGCCGTGGTCTTCCAGTTCGGCTGGGTCTACCCCTTTGCCGCCACCTGCGTGCTGCTTTTGGTCGCACTCTCCGGCCTGGGCACCGGTTTCGCAACCTTCGGCATGATCATGTTCTCCGGTCACCTGCGTGACGGCGACTCGCTGAAGTGGCAGCTCATTACCTTCCTCATCCTCGCCGTCGTCACCTCCTACGTCGTGTTCTACCGTCCCTTGCGCGACGAAAGCCCAGCTCCGTCCGTTCGTTTCGCCCCACGCCTGCGCAGATCCGAGGTTTAAATACTCATGATTGTCACTACTCACCACGCCGCGAAGTCCTTCAAGAAAAAGGAGGTCCTCCGGGACGTCGAGTTACAGCTCGAAGAAAACCGCATCTACGGTCTTGTCGGCCGCAACGGCACAGGCAAGTCCACGCTGCTCTCACTGCTCGCCGGCCAGGCGCGCTATGACGGGGACATCAAAGTCTTCGGCCACGAACCCTTTGATAACGAGGCCGTCATGGACGATATCGTGTTCACCGGCGTCGATACTCCGTACCCTGCGAACTGGAGTTTCAAGGCCATCCTCGACGTCGCGTCCAAGCGCTACCCGCATTGGGACCAGGCGACAGCGGACCACCTGCTCGAGACCTTCGCGCTCGATGTGAAGACGTCCCACAGCAAGGCCTCCCGCGGCCAGCGCTCCATGCTCGCCATCGTCATCGCACTGGCAGCTCGCGCGCCGCTTACACTCCTCGACGAGCCCTACCTCGGCCTCGACGTGCAGAACCGCGACCTGTTCTACCGGGAGCTCGTCGCCGCGCAGGAGGCGAACCCGCGCACCATCGTCATTGCCTCCCACGATCTTGAGGCCTCCGCCAAGCTCGTGGACTGCTACCTCGTCCTGCGCGACGGCGTCATCCGCACCCTCGAGTCGGAGCGGCTTGATGATGCCCTCGTCTCGCTCACCGTCGCCAACCCCGTTCCGCCCGAGCTTTCCGATGCAGCCCTCGCCACCGAGTCTCTCGGCTCCAGCACCCGCGTTGTTGTACGCCGCGGCGTCGCTGATGGCTCCCCGGTCGCCCTCGAGGACGCCGTGGCACTCGCCATGGGAGGTAGCGATGTCTAAAGGACTTGTATCTGTCGTCTTCCGGCACTGGACAGGGTCTACGCGACAGCTGCTATCAGCGCTGGGCATGTGTGCCTCGATGATCGGATTCAGGATTGTCATTGGTGACCTCTCGTGGGTGTCCATGCTTTTCTTTGCGCTCGTGCCGATCGGGGTGGGCTCTGTCCTTCACGTGCCCTACGGCACGCTCAAAGCGTTCGGCTACCGTCGGGCCGACTTTGTGCGAATCAACGTCCCTATTGTGCTCATTGCCGCTGCAATGACCTTCGCTTTTACGGTAGGCGAGTTGCCGTGGGTTGTGACGGTACTGCTTACTACGCTCGTCGCAGCTACTTTGGCGTTGACTCTTCGCCAGGAGGTCAAGGAGGATCGTTCCCGCAACCACGAGCCTGTAGTGGAAAAGAATCCTGGGGAAGGGCAGTGGCACATGATGCTCTTGGTCGTCGCGCTATTCGGCGTATTCCTGTGGGGTTGGAAGACTCTGCTTCCAGCCATTGCTCCGGACTTGTGGGGGTCTCTCGTCGTGACTGTGCCGGTGATTGCTGGCGCACTCGGTTCTAATCTAGCGACCGGCACGCACCTCGCCGCCTGGCAAGCCTTCGGTAAGACGCGCCGAGCTTGGCGCACTCGGGCGCTGGTGAACGGGGGCATCGGCATGCTCGGCGTTGCGCTATGCACCCTAGTGCTGGATCCCTCCCTCGTAGCTCTCAATGTCGGGACTTTCTGGTTTGCCTACGCGCTGATGAATACAACTGTGGGCGCCATCATTGCAGTCATCGTGCCCATGACATTTGGTGGGTTTATTAGAGGAATTGAGCCGGGCGCTGTCTATCTACTGCTTTCGGGTGGGGTCTTGCTCCTGATAGCTGCGGTCATGCTGTGGCTTTACCCGAAGTACGCCAATACTCAGAAGCGATTGGAGCTTAGACGATGATTACTGCGACCAACCTGCGGATGAAGAACACACCGGCGTTGAACTTTGAGCTCGCGCAGGGACTTACGCACGGGCTCGTGGGCGCGAACGGCGTGGGCAAGACGACACTTTTGCGCATGATGGCAGGGCAGTTCCCGTCCATGGGCCTGCGCGTCTTCGGCGAGGAACCCTTCGACAACCAACGCGTCATGGACCGGACGATCCTCATGGGCATTGACAACCCACTTTTCGATGGATGGAACGTGAAGAAGCTGTTCCGGATCGGCCAGGTTCGTTGGAAGACGTGGAACCAAGACCGCGCCGATGAACTTGTCGACGCCTTCGAGCTTCCGGTGCAGAATTACTCTTCGCTCTCGCGCGGCCAGAAATCCGCGATGGGTTTCATCTTCGCCGTGGCTTCTGGCTGCGAGCTCATGCTCCTCGATGAGCCCTACCTGGGGCTCGACGTGCAGCGCCGCCAGGTGTTCTTCGACGTGATGCGCGAGGAGCAAGGGACACGCACCATCGTGGTGTCGACCCATCATCTCTCGGAGATTGAGGGCTACCTCGATACCATTCTCTTACTTTCCGATGAACCGCTCTCTGGCCCCATCGACGAGATCGTCGATTCCATTGTCGCCGTCTCCGGGCACGCTTCCCAGCTCGACCGCGCGCTGGGCAGGCTTCAACTGCCCGTGCTTGCACGAGAGTCCTCAACCCTGGCCGACCGCGCGATTATCGACGCGCGTCCCAAGTTTGCACAGTGCGTCTTCGACCAGGCCAAGGACCTGGGACTGCGTGCGCAGGAAGTGACGCTTGAGGAAGCCGTGCTGGCATTAGGGGAGGCGTAATGCGACTGTTCTTTGCGGTCGTCGAGACGCATACGCTTGTCGTCTACAGCATCATGTTGCTGCTGTGGGGCATCCTCGCGCCCGTCAAGGGTCCGGTAACGGCTGGTTCGCTGGCCTTCCTCGCGGTGGTTGTGGTCCTATCGACCACGGTGAACAAGACGAAAGCCACGGCGCTGGGGCTCTCACGGAAAGCGCAGACGCGCCACAACCTAGGGCTCGCCACGTACTACGTCGTGCTCGGCGCTGCAGTTTCGGTGGCGCGCCAGTGGTGGTGGTTGGCCGCTCTCGTCCTGGTCGCGTGGGTTATCCGACTCGTTGTGACGCTGCGTCAGTCGTCGCAGTCCGCGGCCCAATCCGACATGGAGGTGCGTGAACTCCAGTATCGAGTAACCTCGGACGGCAACTCCGACTTTGGACGTTTCCCCATCACTCCCACGGCGCAGCTGATCTACCGGCCGCTGGTCCGCTCGTGGATGTGGGTCGTGGCCGGGTACGCCTCCGTCGGACTTGTCATGTGGGCGGCCATCGTCTTTTGGAACATTGAGGGACAGCTCTTCAGCATCGTCTATGTCATGGTGACGCTATTGACGCTCGGGGCACTCATGGATTCCTACCGCACATCGTTCAAGGAGTTCGTCACGCTCGGTGGCTCGCGTCAGCAGTGGGTGCGCGCTGTCACAGTGGCGAGCGTCATCGGTGCGGCCGCCGGCGCCATCCTGGAGTTGGTGGTTTGGACTAGCCAGGGGATTATCACCGGAATGATATTCGGCATGGGCGCGTTGATTCCCGTACTCGGCGTGAGTTGGGAACTGCTCTCTCGGAAAACGATCGTCTGGACCATGTGCATGGCGGTGACTGCCGGAGTCACCTTTGTCCTGACGGTCATGGAGGTTCTGCCGCAATGGTCCTTCGCCGCGTGCGCCGGCGTGCTTTACCTCGTATGGGCAGCCCTGCTCCCTATGTATGCTCGCAATGCCGATCCATACAGTGGTGGAGTGCTGCAATGGTTTGGCGTGAACACGTCATAAATGCGCGATGTCCTGCAGATTTGTGTGTTTTCAGATCGCTGT
>NZ_KQ961734.1:0-29918 GCF_001563605.1 Corynebacterium sp. CMW7794 | reverse complement strand
TCCGGTGGTGCAGTTTGTTCAACTGCTCACTGTGCCCGGGGCGGGACTTGAACCCGCACGTCCTATAAGGACACTGGCACCTGAAGCCAGCGCGTCTGCCAATTCCGCCACCCGGGCAGGGTTTTGATATGTCTTGGCGACTAAATAAAGATAGCACGGGGGTTAGTGTTTTTAACAAATCCGCAGGCACAGACCAAAAAATCCCCAGCGTGTCCGCACGGTTCTTCGTTGGATCTGCCCATTGCCCCTATACTTAGGCACGTTATTTGATAATCCATTACAAGTCACAGTGGTAAAGGAGGTCCGCGCCAATGGGAATCATGGGCAGGCTCGCAAAGCTTGACTCCGCCATGCAGCGCGGACTCGACAACGGCATGGCGTTCGTCTTTGGCGGCCGCGTCGTTCCCGCAGAGATCGAGGAGCTCCTCAAGCAGGAAGCCCAGGACAATCTCACGCGCGGCGACGACGGGTTGCTCTACGGACCCAACGTGGTCACCGTCGCGGTGAGCTCCAAGGATATTGAGAACTTGTCGCGCGACGCTGACCTTCCCGAGCTCTTGGCGGACCAGCTGGGGCGCTTCATGCGCAACAAAGGCTGGGCGCTCGCCGGACCCGTCATCGTCCGCATCGCGGAGGAGTCGGGACTACGCACGGGACAGCTGCGCGTGTCTTCTTTTATTGACCACGAGCCGGGCGAGGAAACCGGTTACGACGCCATTTTCCACGAGCCCACCCCGCAGGAGGGCGACTCTCAGGAGGACGAGATGACTGATCAGTACAACAATCCCGAAGCCGCAACCACGGCATTCCGTGCCGCGCGCATGCCGGACAATCCCGGCAGCGGCCCGAGCGTCAACCTGCTGCTGCAGGACGGCTCCTCGCGCACGTACCAAGTGCACGAGGGCTCGAATATTATCGGCCGCTCCACGGACGCGGACCTGCGCCTGCCCGATACCGGTGTCTCCCGTCAGCACGCGGAAATCACGTGGAACGGCCAGGACGCGGTGCTCGTCGATCTGCAGTCGACGAACGGCACGACCGTCAACGACACCCCCATTGAAAACTGGCTTCTCGCTGACGGCGATGTGATTACTATGGGGCATTCGCACATCGAGGTCCGTATCACGGGTCTCGATAACTAGATTTTCTTCAACTTCCAGGAAGGCGGCACCACGTGTCCTCCGTTGTATTGCTCGGACTGCGCATCGCAATCCTGGCGCTGCTATGGATTTTTATCCTGGTAGCCCTCAATGCCATGCGCCGTGACGCAAACAAGGCGGCGGCCGTGACGGCATCGGCAAGCCCGGCGCGCACGCCGCACCGCAAGGAGGCGGCGCACCAGATCTCCATCGTGGAGGGCCCGCTGCAGGGCTCCCACATGGCGCTAGGCACGCTCGAGGACCTGGTGCTGGGCCGCGCCAACGAGTGCGACTTCGTGACGGGCGATGATTACTCGTCCGCACGGCATTCGCGGCTTTTCCGCCGCGGCTCCGACTGGTTCGTGGAAGATTTGGAGTCCCGCAATGGCACGTTCGTCAACGGCGTGCGCATTGACCAGCCCGAACGCGTGGGCGTGGGCACGGATATCAAGATGGGTCGAACCACAGTAAGGCTGATGCCATGAAACTCAAAGTAACGGCCCTCTCCGACCGCGGCCTCGTCCGCGGCAATAACGAGGACTCCGCATACGGCGGCACGTGGCTGCTCGCACTCGCGGACGGCATGGGCGGCCACGCCGCCGGCGAGGTCGCCTCGCAGCTCATGATCACGCGCCTCGAGCGGATTGATAAGGACCCGGGCGGCAACGACATGCTGTCGATCCTGGCCGCAAGCGCCCGCGATGCGAACGTGGACATCAAGCGCCACGTCGACGAGCACCCAGAGACCGAGGGCATGGGTACGACGCTCAGCGCGCTCATGTTCAACGGCTCCGAGTTCGGCGTCATCCACGTGGGTGACTCCCGTGGCTACCGTCTGCGTGACGGCAAGATCGAGCAGATTACGAAGGACGACACCTTCGTCCAGTCGCTCGTGGACCAGGGCAAGCTCGACCCGGCGGACGTCTCGTCGCACCCGCAAAAGTCCCTGATTTTGAAGGCGTATACCGGCCACGACGTCGAGCCCACGCTGTTTATGCTCGACGCCAAGGTCGGCGACCGCCTTCTCCTGTGCTCCGACGGCCTGTCGGATCCCGTCACGGCGACCACCATCGAGTCCGCGCTCAAGCAGGGCAGCGTGGAGGATGCCGCACAGATGCTCGTCGAGCTCGCGCTGCGTTCCGGCGGCCCGGACAACGTGACGGTCGTTATCGCCGAGGTCGTGGAGGGCTCCAGCGAAGCTTCGTCCCCGCACCTCGTGGGCGCTATCGCCGGCGAGCTGCCGGAGCCCACGCATCCGGATTCCGCGGCCTCGCGGGCGGCGAAGCTTAACCGCGCCGTCCCGTCGACCACCGCACAGACCATGGCGCATGTCGGCGATAAGGACGGTGAGGGGGGCTCCGAGGATTCGGAGCCTGCCCCACGGGGCAAACTCGGCTGGATCGTGGTCTCGTCCATCCTCGTCGTCCTCATCGCCGTCGTCGCCGCCGGCCTGTGGGCGAAGAACGCCATGACGGACCGCTACTACGTCGCCACGGACGGAGAGATCACCGTCCAGCAGGGCACGGACTTCGAGCTCTTCGGCCGCGCGCTGCACTCCACCTACCAGCACGCCTGCCTCAACGAGAAGGGTGAGCTGGGGCTCAGGACGGCAGACTGCACGGGCGATTTTTCCCCGTTCACGCTCGAGGCCCTTCCGGCCTCGGAGCGCAGCGCGGCGGCCAACCTCGGCGCCGGCTCCTATGACGAGGTACAGGGACAGCTCGTGCGCCTGGCGGAGAAGACCCTGCCGGTGTGCGAGGCGTCGACAAAGCCTGCCGATGCCCCCAAGCGCTCGGCCTCGGCCACCCCGTCGGCTACCACGTCTGCTGCGCCGTCCGCTGCTTCGTCTGCTCAGCCGTCGTCATCGGCGGCTCCGTCGCCCACATCCACAATCCAATCTGAACCGGGAGTTAACTGCCGGGAGGTGAAGTAAATGAAGGCCCGTTTTCGCGGGACCGAGCTGGGGCTGCTGCTCCTCGCCACGGTCGTATTCTCCTTTATTCTCGTCGCTCTCGAACTCTCTCAAGGCAATTCACTCACCACGGAACTGTTCTATCTCATTGGCGGCTTCGTGGGCGTCTTCGCCGTCGCACACATAGCGCTCAGCTTCCTCGCGCCGTGGGCGGACCAAATCATGCTGCCCATCGTCGCCCTGCTCAACGGCATGGGGCTTATCATGCTTGCACGCCTCGACCTCGCCAATGGCTGGGGACTCGCGTCGCGCCAAATCATGTGGACCATCGCGGGCATCGTGCTCTTTGTCCTCGTCCTCGTGCTCCTCCGCGACCACAAATCGCTCACGCGATACTCCTACATCTTGGGTGCGCTCGGTCTTATCCTTCTCGCCCTGCCGCTCGTGTGGCCGCAGCCGCCGGATGCCGAAGCCCGCATCTGGCTGTGGCTGGGGCCCTTCTCCTTGCAGCCGGGCGAGCTGTCGAAGATCCTGCTCATCTTGTTCTTCGCCATGCTGCTCACGCAGAAGCGCTCCCTGTTTACCGTGGCGGGCTATAAGTTCCTCGGCGTCTCGCTCCCGCGCCTGCGCGATCTCGCGCCCATCCTCGTGGTGTGGGCCATCGCGATTGCCATCATGGGCATCTCCAACGACTTTGGTCCGGCCTTGCTCCTCTTCTCGACGGTGCTGGGCATGCTGTACATGGCCACCGGCCGCGTCTCGTGGCTGGCCATCGGTCTCTTCCTGGTCGCCATCGGCGCCTACGGCATCTACCAAATCTCGGACAAGATCCAGAACCGTTTCTCCAACTTCTTGGATCCTTTGGGCAATTATGATTCCGGCGGATACCAGCTCTCGCAGGCGCTGTTTGGCATGTCCTCCGGCGGCATCACCGGCACGGGTCTGGGCCAAGGTCACCCGGAAATCGTCCCCGTGGCGCACTCGGACTTCATCCTCGCGGGCATCGGCGAGGAGTTCGGTCTCATCGGTCTCGGCGCGGTGCTCATCCTCTTCGGCATACTGTGCTCCCGCGGCTTCCACACGGCGCTGCGCGTGCGCGACACGTACGGCAAGCTCGTCGCGGCGGGCCTCGCGCTCACCATCGCCATCCAGGTCTTCGTCGTCACCGGCGGCATCTCCGCACTCCTGCCCATGACGGGTCTCACGACCCCGTTCATGTCCGCGGGCGGCTCCTCTCTCATGGCTAACTACATCTTGCTGGGCATCCTGCTGCGCATCTCCAATTCCGCACGCAGGCCCGCGGTCGAGCACACCGCAGCGCAGTCCAGCGATACGTCCATGTTCCCGGCCGTCCAGGAGGCACACCGATGAACAAGTCGATCCGGCTCGCTGCGATCTTTGCAATCCTGTTGACCGCCATCCTGCTCGTGCGGCTCACCGTCGTCCAGGCTTTCTCCGATGAGAAGTATGCGGATAACCCCAAGAACCTGCGTGGCTTCTACGAAATGCAGACCACCCCGCGCGGGCAGATCTACTCCGGCGGCACCGTGCTCGCCCAGTCCACTGCGGACGCGGAGGGAATTTATACCCGCAGCTACCCGGCGGCATCGGCAGCCTACTCGCCCGTCACGGGCTACCTGTCCTCGCAGTTCGGCGCCTCGGGACTCGAGTCCTCGTATAACAACGTCTTGAACGGTACGGACGACTCACTCATGGGCCAGAACTGGCTCGACCAGCTCTCCGGCAAGCAGCCGCTCGGCGCGAACGTCGAGGTCACCATCGACCCGCAGCTCCAGCAGTTCGCGTACGACCAGCTCACGAACGCTGGCTACAACGGTGCGGCCGTGGCCCTCCAGCCCTCGACCGGCAAGATCCTCGCGCTCGCGTCCTCGCCGAGCTATTCCGCCGCGGACGTCACCAACGAGGACACCGGCGCGGACACGTGGGCGCAGCTCCAGGAGCAACCTGGCAACCCGCTCATCAACCACGCGACGCAGGAGACACTGCCTCCCGGATCGATCTTTAAAATCATCACCTCGGCCGCGGGACTCAACAACGGCTTCACGCCGGACTCGACGCTCACGGGCCAAAATTCGATCACGCTACCCGACAACGTGACGACGCTGACCAACTACGGCAACCAGATGTGCGGCGGCTCCGCGCAGGTCACGCTGCGCACCGCCTTCTCCCTGTCGTGCAATACCGCGTTTGTGGAGATGAGCGAGTCCATCGGCGCGGACGAACTGCGCAAGTACGCAGACGCTTTCGGCGTGGGCCAGGACTATGACTTGGGTGTCGACATGTCCTCCGGCACGCTGGGCGATCTCGCGGATGCCTCCGCCACCGCGCAGTCCGCCATCGGCCAGCGCGACGTCACCATGTCCGCGCTCCAAGCGGCAAGCATGGCCTCCACCATCGCCAACAAGGGTGTGCGCATGACGCCGTACCTCGTCAACAAGGTGACCAACGCCCAGATGGAAGACGTCACCGTCACCAAGCCCAAGGTCGCCGCCACCGCCATTTCCGAGGAGACCGCCGCAACCATCCAGGACCTCATGTTCGGCTCTGAGCAGGCCACCTACGGCTATGACGGCAACGGTTTTGCCTCGAAGACGGGCACGGCCGAGCACGGAGATGGACTTCCCCCGCACGTCTGGTACGTCGCCTACGACCCGGAGAAGGACATCGCCGTCGCCGTCGTCGTCAAGGACGGCGGCCACCTCGGCGAGGGCGCCACCGGCGGCCAAGTCTCGTCCCCCATCGGCCGCGCAATCCTGCGCGCTTACACCGGAACGGAGGGCTAGTCGCCCATGGAACAGGAACGCTTGCAAGAGCTCATCGGCTCCGATTACACCCTCCAGTGGGTCATCGGCCACGGCGGTATGTCCACCGTGTGGCTCGCGGATGACAACGTCCACCAGCGCGAGGTCGCCATCAAGGTGCTGCGCCCGGAATTCTCGGACAACAAAGAATTTCTCGGCCGCTTCCGCAACGAGGCACAGTCCGCCCAGCAGATCGACTCGGACAACGTCGTCGCCACCTACGACTACCGGGAGCTCAAGGACACGAACGGCGCCATGTTCTGCTTCATGGCGCTCGAATACGTCCGCGGCGAGTCCCTCGCGGACCTCCTTGCCCGCGAAGGCGCGCTGCCCGAGGCACTCGCCCTCGACGTCATGGAACAGGCCGCGCACGGTCTCTCCGTGATCCATCGCATGGGCATGGTCCACCGCGACATCAAGCCAGGCAACCTGCTCATCACGCAAAACGGCCAGGTGAAGGTCACCGACTTCGGCATCGCGAAGGCCGCGGCCGCTGTCCCGCTCACCCGCACCGGCATGGTCGTGGGCACCGCGCAGTACGTCTCCCCGGAGCAAGCCCAAGGCCACGCAGTGTCCCCGGCCTCGGACGTCTACTCGCTCGGCGTCGTCGGCTACGAGATGCTCTCTGGCAAGCGGCCCTTCTCGGGCGACTCGTCGGTGTCCGTCGCGCTCGCCCACATTTCCAAGGTCGCTGAGCCGCTGCCCACCACAATTTCCGCGCAGGCCCGCGAGCTCATCGGCATCGCGCTGCGCAAGGACGCCGCGCGCCGCTACGCGGATGGCAACGAGTTCGCGCTCGCCATCTCCCAGGTTCGTTTTGGCAAGCGTCCACCCGAGCCGGCCGGCGCTCCGGTTCCCGATATCGCCGAGCCGCCCTCACCCACCGCGTCGACGGAGATGCTCGCCAATGCGGCGCAGCCCACCACGACGCAACCGGCCGCAGTCGCGGTCTCAGAGAAAAAGCCCATCCTCCCCTGGATCCTCGGCGCCGCTGCCCTCCTCGGCGGCGGCATTTGGGCAGCGACGGCACTCACCGGCGGTGACGACGGCGAATCAACAGAGCCGACCTCCGCAGATCCCATCGTCGTCACGGAAACCGTTTCGTCGACGGAAGACGAGCAACCTGATCGCTCCACGGCTCCGGCAGCACCGACCAAGTCCCAACGCACGCCCACACACCGCACGCACGAGGCACCCACCGTGACGGAGACGAAGGCTCCGGCTGAGCCGCCTGCGGAGGAAGAGCAGAAGCCGCCCGCTCCCGTGGATGAAACGACGCAGGAGGAACAACCCGAGTTCACCACGCAAGCTCCCACAACCACGGAGGCTCCCAATACCGTGGAAACTGAGGTCAACCCATTAGACTCTTTAAGCGTTAACCCGACGCATTTCGCAACAAACCCCAGCGCGACTCTTTAATATGGCAAGTCACCGTTAAGGAACTTGTCAGGAAGGTATGCAGAAGTAATGCTCAATGACCGTTATTCGCTTGGCGAGGTCATCGGCTCCGGCGGCATGTCGGAGGTGTACGCCGCCGAGGACACGAGCCTCGGCCGCAGCGTAGCGGTAAAGATGCTGCGCCCCGAAATGGCACGGGACGTCAACTTCCGTGAGCGCTTCCGCCGAGAGGCCCAGAACTCCGGCAA
The DNA here is from genome assembly GCF_001563605.1 of Corynebacterium sp. CMW7794. NCBI lineage: Bacteria > Bacillati > Actinomycetota > Actinomycetes > Mycobacteriales > Corynebacteriaceae > Corynebacterium > Corynebacterium sp. CMW7794. The sequence continues at coordinate 22,399 of NZ_KQ961734.1, read as the reverse complement.
GCTCAATCATCCCAATATCGTGCAGGTCTTCGACACCGGCGAGGACATGTCCTCCAATGTTGCCATCCCGTACATCGTGATGGAACGCGTCAACGGCCGCACGCTGCGCGACATCATCACCGAAGACGGCCCCATGACCCCGGAGGAGGCTGCGGAAATCCTCAAGCCGGTCGCGGACGCGCTCCAGGCCTCCCACGAGGCCGGCATTATCCACCGCGACGTCAAGCCGGCGAATATCATGCTCACCAACACCGGCCAGGTGAAGGTCATGGATTTCGGCATCGCTCGTGCCCTCGATGACTCGACGTCCGCCATGACGCAGACCTCCGCTGTCATCGGCACCGCGCAATACCTCTCGCCGGAGCAGGCCCGCGGCAAGACGGCGGACGCCCGCTCCGATGTCTACGCGCTCGGCTGCGTGCTCTACGAGTCCGTCACCGGCCGCACGCCCTTTGAAGGTGAGACCCCCTTCGCCGTCGCCTACCAGCACGTCCAGGAGGATCCGGTTCCGCCGTCCGAGTACATCGAGGAACTCTCCCCCACCCAGCGCGTCAATATCGACGCCGTCGTGCTCACCGCCATGGCCAAGCACCCGGCAGACCGTTACCAGTCCGCATGGGAGATGGCCGGCGATCTCGAGCGCCTCTCCCGCGGCGCCGTCACCCAAGCCGCGCGCACGCACATTTCCGCAGAAGACGACGCACCGACGACGATCACGCACGCGCCGGTCGCTTCGACGCGCCCCACGGGCACTGAGAAGTCTGGCTCCGGCCTCAAGTGGCTGGCTGCTCTGCTCGCCGCCGCGCTCATCGGAACCGTGGGCTACTTCGGCTGGGACTTTTACCAGAACTCCCGGGACCTCAAGCAGCAAGAAGCTGACCGCCGCGCCGAGGCCGCGCGCCAGGCAAACATGGTCATCATCCCCGAGGTCGAGAACCGCCCCCGCGCCGAGGTCGTCAAGGAACTCGAGGAGATGGGCCTGCTCGTCCAGGTAAACCAAGAGCCGAATGACGACGTCGCGCGCGACCGCGCCATCCGCATCAACCCTGCGGCAGGCTCGGAGTTGCAAAAGAACTCCACGGTCATCCTCACCGTGTCCTCCGGCAAGGAGATCACGGACGTTCCGGATATCACGGGCATGAACGTCGACGAGGCCACCCAAGCCCTCACGGACGCAGGCCTGGAGCTCGATGACACCGTCACCGAGGAATCCAATAAAGACATCCCTACGGGCCAGATCATCTCGCAGAACCCCGCGGGTGGATCCCAGCTGTCCAAGGGTTCCAAGGTCCGCATCACCGTGTCTACCGGCCCGGAGGATGTCTCCGTTCCGGATATAAAGGGCCTCAACGTCGAGGACGCCAAGTCCACCCTCGAGGGCCAGGATCTCAAGGTTCAGATCCAGATGGTCGACTCCACCAAGCCGGAAGGCACGGTGCTCTCCATGCCGGATACGTCGAACGCCAAGGCGGGCGACACCATCACCCTCCAGGTCTCCAACGGCATGCTCATTGCGGTGCCCGATCTCGTCCGCATGACGGAGTCCGATGCCAAGTCGGCCCTCAAGCAGTTGGGCTGGACCGGTTCGTTCACCAAGGGCGAGGTCGTCAACACGCCGGTGCCCACGGACGCTGGCCGCATCGCATGGTCCTCCGCCCAGTCTGGCCAAACCATCCGTAAGGACGCCGATATCCAAATCCGCGAATGGAAGTTCCTCAGCGATTTGGGCAACGCCTTCAACTCGGTTACGAATGGTGGCCGCTAAGCGTGAGCTAAAGCTGCTGGTACAGTAGTCGTATTCAAGGAAATAACTCCCACCGCACATCAAAGTGAAGGTACACCATGCCGAAGTCTAAGGTTTCGAAGAGCTCGACCCCTCAGGTCACGAGCACCTCAGCCAACCGCACCCCGGTCAAAATCAATAACGAGGGCACACCAAAGTGGTACATCGTCCTCATGCTGGGCCTCATGATCCTCGGCCTCGCCTGGATCATCGTCAACTACCTCGCCGGCGAGGATATCTCGTTCATGGCCGAGCTCGGCCCCTGGAACTATGGCATCGGCTTCGGCCTCGCCATCGTCGGCCTCCTCATGACGATGGGCTGGCGCTAACCGCCTCCCTGCCCTCTCACGGCGCCCTGGGAAACCCAGGGCGCCTTTTTGTGCTTTCCGATGCCCCCTCTCTCCTCACCGTCCCAGTGGCTCATGGTGTGAGCTGAAGCGTCGCCACAAATACGAATCATCCACCCCAAACCGCAAAAATACACAAACCACCACCACTCTCCAGACGCGAAGCGGCCAAGCCACGGAGTACTCCTGCTGCTTGCAGCTGCCGCGCATACTTAGGCAGTGCTGGTTTTCGCTTTGAGTATTTGCCCCACCCTGCCGTAGGTGATGCCAAGAAGGTAGGCGATATCGCGGTAGTTGTACCCACCATCCGCTAGCCGCCGAGCATGTTGCGACATATTGGCAAGCTCATGAGCTTCACGCTCGCGGATGGCGGCAAGTTGGTCGCGGGTAGCTTGAGCTTGTTGCTCTACTTCACCAACAAGGTCAAGATGAACGATAGCTGTTTCGGGCGAATCGGTAAGCTCCGGGAAAAGGGCGAGAGCGTCACGGATTTCTTCTTGAATCTGGTCAAGACGACGCGCCTGAACGATAACGCCAGGGTCTTCGACTAGCTGGGCAACCCACCAGTTCTCGCCGCGCTCAACACAGGCAGTAAACGTATTCATGTCCTACTGTTCCATTCCGATTTGCTTGTAGATTTTACGAGCCATGAGATTGTCAATCTCCTTATGGCGCCCCACGGTGGTGTACTTCTCGCCAACCCAGATTCGAGTATGGTTACCGCCCTCTTTAATCGTGAGCGTTTGACCCGTTCTTTTTGCAAAGTCGGCGATGTTTTTAAGAATGTCTTTCCGCTTCGTCACAACGATAGTATAGCAAACTAAACACTTTCAAGTATAGTCCGATATACTTACTTCCGATTGGGCTGACCAACTTCGGCTACTGCCGGTGAAGACAAAACATAGCAATGCAAATAGCTAGTGACATAGCAATTCCTATAGCTATTTGTTTAGCGTCACAGGTTGATGTGCTACTTGCAGCTACTGCGCGCGCCGCCTACGACCGCTCGACCGGCCGCACACCAATGACCGTACCGGCTTCCCCCCCTGGCAACCGTGATTCCCCTCGCCTTGCTGGGGGCCGCTGCGCTCGCGGCTGTGGTCGGCGTCCGTCGGCGACGTGCCTAGTTCGTCAAACAGCTTCGCGATTTCCGGGTTAGCAAGCAACTTTCCTCAATCGCATCAATCTTAGCCTTATCGGCCGAGTCTCGTCGTACCATAGTAGTCATTCTGGCTTGTCTGCTTATGCGGAATGGAACTCCACACACAAACCATCAGACGCCCTCCCGGCTCCGGCAGGACCAGCGTGTTGACCAGCTTATTCACCACAGTGACCGAGGGGTCCAATACTGCGACTCCTATGACAATGCCCTAGCAGAGGCCATAAACAGCCTCTACAAGGGAGAATGCATCCACAACGTCAGCATCCACCCCACAGGCTTCACCACACTCGACGAAACCGAGAAAGCCATCACCAACTGGGTCGGCTGGTACAACAACCACCGACTCCACTCAGCCCTGGGCCACACCAGCCCCGTCGACTACGAGACCGCCTACTGGAACGCACTCTCCACCACGAACATAGTCGCCTGACCTAACCCAAAACCAGAAAACTACCCTCTAGAAAACACGGGGCTTGACACGGTGCGTGCAACAGTCAAATTACAAGAATGTGTTTTTGTGGGACGGGGGCATTTTCACACTTTCCACACGGTGCAGGAAAAGTTATCCACAGGTTGGGGATAAAGGTGTGGATAGTAGAATTCAACAGGTTTCTCCACACCCTGTGGAATTCCCCAATTCCCCTTTTCACACTGTGGTATTTTTCCCACACCCGACTCTGCACCCTGCGCGATCAGGGAAAACTCCGTTCGGATGTTCGGTAAATTACAAAAATGTAGTTATCCACAATGTGGATAACTGATGTGGAAAGATTTCGCACACTTGTCCGCGTGGAAAACACGCGGAGGTTATCCCCAAACTGCTGCTCGCAGTCCAATCCCCGCAATCACAAGGATCCCCACAATAAAAACACCGAGCCAGCGCACCCACACCCGGCGCGCCCGGAGGAACGGCAACAACACCAGCCCCGTCACGAGCCCGCCCACGTGCCCCCACAGCGAGACGCCCGGTGTCATAGCGGTATAGACAACGTTGGCAGCGATAAGGAAGAGTGGCGCCCGCAGGTCGAGTCCCTTCGCCCGGTAGACCCCCACCATGAGCGCCATAAGCCCGTAGAGTGCACCGGACGCTCCCACTGTCGGCTGGTCGAAGGCATTCCACAAGATGGCCAAACTGCCGCCCAATCCCGCGCACACATAGGCCGCCGTATAGAGCGCGCTGCCCAGCCATCGCTCCACTTCCCTGCCAATGAGAACGAGGAAGATCATATTGACCGCGAGGTGGCCCAGATCCAGGTGCATAAACATGGACGTCACGGGACGCAACCAATCGGCGCCGCCCGCAAGAACCGCAGGCCCCCACAGCGTCCACTCTGTTGCCAACTCCGAGTCGTAGTAGGCACCCGAAATCGAACGCGCCTGGATGGCTGAGATAATCCATGCTGCCGTGCACAAGAGCACGAGCACCGTCGACGCGGGCGCAACCTTGGCGTACGTCCGGGTCCATTCCTTGATGGTCATGGAGATGTCCTTATTTTCTTCTGGTCTTCTTCAGGCTTCTTCGCGTGGCTTCTGGTCGGCTAAAACCATCAAAGCCCGCGCTGCCAGTAGTGGCAGGCGCGGGCTTGCACGCTCGTGAAGCGCTAACTCACTTAAGCGATGTCGATAGACTCGATAACGACATCATCAACCGGGCGGTCAGCGTAGCCGGTGCGAACGCCGGCGATCTCAGCGACGACCTTCTTGGAGGCCTCATCGGTGACCTCACCGAAGATGGTGTGGTGGTTGTTGAGGTGCGGGGTCGGCGCCACGGTGATGAAGAACTGGGAGCCGTTGGTGCCCGGGCCAGCGTTGGCCATGGCGAAGAGGAACGGACGGTCGAACTGAAGCTCCGGGTGGAACTCATCCTGGAACTGGTAGCCCGGGCCGCCGGTACCGGTGCCGGTCGGGTCGCCGCCCTGGATCATGAAACCGTCGATGATGCGGTGGAAGATGGCGCCGTCGTAGAACGGGCCAGACTGCTCGCCCTTGGCGTTCTGGGTGGAGTAGTCCTTGGTGCCCTGTGCCAGGCCGATGAAGTTCTCAACGGTGACAGGGGCGTGGTTGCCATACAAGTCGATGACGATGTCACCGTGATTCGTGTGCATGGTTGCAGTTGCGGTCTTCTGAGTCATGTCCACCATCATAAAGAATTTCCCGACATGAGGGCGGATCGAAAGTAATGCCGAGAGCGATCACGGCTGCGCACCGTAGGATATGCACCATGTATAAGGCCATTCTCTTTGATCTGGACGACACTCTCCTCGACCATCAGGGGGCATTGCGTGACGGCGTCGACGAATGGTGCGTCTCGCTCGGGTTGCCCACCGGCCAGCACGCGCGCTTCCGCGAGCTGGAGAAGAAATGGTTTGCCGCCTACGAACGCGGCGAGGTGAGCCACCCCGGTCAGCGAGCTGGCCGATGCCGCGACTTCCTCAACCGCCCCGAGATGACCGAGGCCGAAGCGCTCGCTGCCTACGACGGTTACCTTGCGGCCTATGCCCGCAACTGGCGGGCGTTCCCGGATGCCCTACTGGTCCTCGAGCGGGCCCATGCCGCCGGTCTCAAGGTGGGCGTGCTCACCAATGGGGCGCGCGACATGCAGCAAGGCAAGCTCGCCGCGACCGGGCTGGACCTCGACTTCGTTGTACTCATCCCCACCGTCGAGCTCGGCACGCCCAAACCGCACCGCGAGGCCTACCTCGCAGCGTGTTCGATTATGGAATCCTCCCCCGCCGAGACCCTCATGGTCGGCGACTCGCTCGCCAATGACGTCGAAGGCGCCCGAGCTGCGGGCCTCGATGCGCTGTGGTTCGACCGCGCCGGTCGCGGTGATCTCGCCTCCCTCGACGAGCTCACTTTCTAAGCACTCAGTTTTCTACATCCCCAGCAGCGCGAGCGGCACAACGGCAATACCGTCGGGACGGCGGTAGGCCCTATCGCCCGTGGTAATGACCACCGCGTCCGCCATGGCATCGCCCCTGAGATATCACTGTTGCCCTCGAAAAGCTGTGCCATGCTCACGCTCGGTTCGAATCCAGCGCGAACGCATCATCCACGCTCCTACGGACAAAGTCCCAAGACTCGAGCATGCGCTGCCATTCGTCAATGAAGAAACCCCACCGCACGAGGAGTGAGATGCGATGGGGTACGAAGGCGGGACGCTAAACGGTGACGGACACTGTCGCACGAACCTCGTCGCGAGCGAGCACCATGTTGCGCAGTGCTGCTTCGGTCTCGGCATAGCCGCGGGTCTTGAGGCCGCAGTCCGGGTTAACCCACAGGCGCTCAAGCGGGAAGTGGCGCAGTGCCGCTCGGATGAGCTCGGCCATCTCGGCGACGGACGGCACGCGCGGCGAGTGGATGTCATAGATGCCCGGGCCGAGTGCGGAGTAGAAACGCTCGTCCACGTCGGCGAGAAGCTCCATGCGGGAGCGCGCGGCCTCGATAGAGGTGACGTCCGCATCGAGCGCGGCGACGGCCTCGATGATCTGGCCAAACTCGGAGTAGCACAGGTGCGTGTGAATCTGCGTCGTCGGCTTGGCGTCGAGCGCGGCGAGGCGGAAGGCGCGCACGGCCCAGGCGAGGTACTCCGGACGGCGTTCCTCGCGCAGCGGTAGCAGCTCGCGCAGGGCGGGCTCGTCGATCTGAATGATGTCGATGCCGGCCTGCTCCAGGTCGTGGACTTCGTCCGCGAGCGCGATGCCCAGCTGATCCGCGGAAACGGACAGCGGCACGTCGTCACGGTTGAACGACCACGCGAGGATGGTGACCGGGCCGGTGAGCATGCCCTTGACCGGCTTCGTGGACAGCGATTGCGCAAAGGCAGACCACTCGACGGTCATCGCGCGCGGGCGGGAGATATCGCCCACGACCAGCGGCGGACGTGTGCAGCGGGAGCCGTAGGACTGGACCCAGCCGTTGTCGGTGACCACGAAGCCGTCAAGCAGCTCCGCGAAGTACTGCACCATGTCGTTGCGCTCCGGCTCGCCGTGGACGAGGACGTCGAGGCCCAGACGCTCCTGCAGTTCGACGACCGCGCGGACTTCGTCCTTGAGCGCCTCCTCGTACTCGGCGTCCGTGATCTCCCCCGCCTTGTGGGCCGCACGCGTCTGGCGGATCTCCTGCGTCTGCGGGAAGGAACCAATAGTGGTGGTCGGCAGCAGCGGGATGTCCAGGGACTTCTGCGTCTCAGCACGCTCGGCATAGAGGGGCTGGCGCTGCACCTCGCCTGCCGGCAGGGCCGCGGTGCGAGCAGCGACGGCGGCATCATGCGTGCGCTCCGAGGCGGCGCGGGTGCGCACAGCGCGGTCCGCCTGGGCGTAGGCCTCCGGGGCATCGAGGGGTCCGGCGGCCAGCGCCACGACCTCGGCGACCTTCTCGTCCGCGAAGGAGAGCCACGGCGCGACGTCGACGGGCAGGTACGTTTCCGCCGCCACCGTGTGCGGAACGTGGAGCAGGCTCGTGGAAGTGGACACGGAGACCGCGTCCCCGAGCTGCTCGAGCGTGTTCCGCAGCGTGCGCAGATCCGCGGCCCACACGTTGCGGCCGTCGATGAGGCCGGCGACGAGGTGGATATCGCGGAGCGAGGCCACACGGTGCACGTAGTCCGGCTCCTGCGCGAGCGTGCCGACGGCGAGGTCGACATGGAGCGCCTCGGGGGCGGCATCGGCAAGCGCGGCGAGTCCGGCACGGGCGGCGCCGTAAGGAGTGGAGACGAGAACCTGCGGGCGCTGCTCAGCGCCGAGGATCTGGGCGTAGGCTGCAGCGATGTGCTGTGCGAGGGTCGCGTCGTCGGCGACGGCGAGGTCCGCGACAACGGCGGGTTCGGTGAGCTCAACCCACTCGACGCCGGCGTCGGCGAGGGCGGCGAGGACTGTGCGGTAGGACTCAACGAGGGCATCGAGATGCTCAAGCGGCTGGGACGTGGCACCGTCCGCCTGCTTGGACAGGGCGAGCAGCGTGACGGGGCCGACGAGGGCAGGACGGATGGTGTGACCGGCGGCGCGGGCCTCCTCGACGAGACGAAGCGTGCGCTCGGGACGCGGGATAAAGACGGCGCCGTCGGCAATCTCCGGGACGAGGTAGTGGTAGTTCGTGTCGAACCACTTGGTCATCTCGAGCGCGGGCTGGGCATCATTGCCGCGCGCGAGGGTGAATTCCTCAGCGAGGGAAACCTCTTTGTGGGTGCCAAGGACACCGACGGTGAGCGCGGTCTCGAGCACGTGGTCGTAGACGGCGCCGTCAGCGGGGATGGCGTAGTCCTCGTTCAGGCCGGCGTCGCGAAGGCGCGCATACGTATCTATACGGAGCGCGCGGCTCGCGGCCAGGAAGTCCTCTTCGCTAGCGCGGTCAGACCACAGGGCCTCGAGCGCGAACTTGAGCTCGCGCTGGGCGCCGATGCGCGGGTAGCCCTGGATGGTGGCGGAGGGGAAAGGTGCAGTAAACGGGGTGGAGTGAGGAGTGTTCATGGGTGGATTCCAATTTCTGACAAGATAGTGGTGGTGAGTTCAGCGTCGTTGTGGGTGTACATGTGCAGGCCCGGGGCACCGCCGCGGAGGAGTTCGCCGGCGAGCTGGACCGTGAGTTCGAGGCCCGCGGTGGGGTCCCCGCGCAGGCGCCGCTCGAGGCGGTCTGGCACGGGCACGCCGGAAAGCTCAGACATTCGGTGGACCCGAGCCAGGCTGGTCATGGGCATGATGCCCGGTATAAGCGGAATATGGACCCCGGCGAGCCGGGCGCGCTGCTGGAAGCGCAAGAAGTCCTCCGCGTCGAAGAAGAGCTGTGTGATGGCGAAGTCCGCGCCCAGGCGTTGCTTGGTGAGCAGGACATCGAGATCCTCATCGAGGCTGGCGGACTCCGCGTGGCCGTTCGGGTAGCACGCGACGCCCACGGCGAGCCTGCCGGCTGCAAAACGTGCGAATTGCGCAGTCTCACGCTGGCGAATGAGGCGGACGAGGGCATCGGCATGCGGGAGATGGTCAGGCGGGAGCGCAGTTTCCCCCTCCGGCAGATCCCCGCGTAGGGCGAGGAGGCCGCGGACCCCGGAGTCGACAAGGCGGTCGATCCAGCCCTCGAGCTCGTGCGTGGGGCCAGCCGTGCAGGCCAGGTGCGCGAGCGGGCGCATATCCGTGGCGTAGCTGATGCGCTCGATAAAGGCGGCGGTGCCCTCAAGCCAGCCAGAGCGACGGGAGCTCGTCACCGCCACATAGTCCGGATCGAAGCGGGCGAGCGTATCGATGAGCCCGGCGATCTTGGCGTCATCCGCGTCGTGACGGGGCGGGATGACTTCGAAGGACAATGCGACGCGCTGGGCGGTGCGCGCGGGTCGCTGCTCCAAAAGGTCTAGCGGCGCGGAGGCCGAGAAGCGCGGAACCATAGATCATCCTTCCTGGTAGACGGGGTGTGTTGATGCAAAAACGTACCAAGCTGTTCACTTTTGGCGGAACCCTTAGATTTTTAATATCACCAATAAATAGTGCACACGCTTGTTCATTAGGTGAAAAGTGCACGAATAAAAATCGGTCTGTAGTTCGGTCCAGAACGCCCCCACCCAGAGTCCGGAAGATAAGTACGCTGGGTGAGGTAGCGAATCAAGCAAAAAAGGAGACCACCATGAACCCGACCTACATCGGACCGGCCATCAAGGCTGCACAGTCCGCATGGGCCAAGTTCGCCGAGTACCGCGAGGACAAACAACGCGAGGCCTACGACGCGCTCGCCACCGCCGCGGAGACCGCGTCGAGCTCCCTGGACGATAATTTCCCGCGTTCCCGCAAGGAGGCGGGCAGCGTCACCAAGGCGGCGCATGCTCGTCTGGAGCGCACGTTGGCGGAGCTCGCAGACCGCCGCGAAGAGGTCGCCGGGGAATTGGGCGACCGCGTCGCAGAAGCCAAGAAGGCTGGCCGCACCCAGGTCAAGGAGGCGCGCAAGGAGGCCAAGGCCGCAACCAAGCAAGCCCGCAAGGAATCCAAGCGCACCCAGAAGCAGCTGTTTAAGAAGAACAAGCAGGTCTCGAAGAAGATCGAAAAGGCCCGCGCCAAGGCACTGAAGAAGGCCCAGGCCCGCGCCGCGAAGAAGGAGAAAGGCTCGAAGTTCTGGCCCATCGCGGCCGTGCTGGCCGTGATCTCCGCTATCGCTGGCGGCGTGTACTACTGGCTGCGCAAGAACGACACCCCGGCCACCGAGCCGCCGCGCGTCGAGGAATTCGGTGCAGACAAGGTCCAGGGCTCCACACTGGTCTACACGTCTACCTCGGCAGCCGATGATCTCGCCGATACCCCGGCTGACAAGGCTGCCGTGCACAGCGATCTCGCCGAGGAAGGCGTTGTCGAGCGCGATGAGAAGCTGCTGGGCGACATCGACGAGCAGATTGCCAAGCTGCGCGAGGAGGGCTCCACTACCACGGCCGACCGCATCGAGGCTGAGGCCGAGCGCAAGGGCGTGGACGAGAAATTCGACGGCGCCAAGCACCGTCTCGACGAGGACAATAAGTAGTCCTTTACCCCCGGATGGGCGCAAAATGTGTGCATTCGGGGCCCTGCGCGGGTTGCCTTGATCACTGCGAATTGCAAGTTATCGCACCCCAATGGTTGCATAGACCCCAATCTGAGATGTGATCTTCTCACCTGGTTCTTGGCAACACTGGAGGTACCGCGCATGGCTATCGAAGCTCTGACCGTCACTTTAAAAAACGGCGACGTCTTTTACTTTGACGCGGGCGCAGTGGTCGATGACCCTGTCGCCCGCGTTGATCTCCTCCGCGACGCCATCGACTCCGGTTCCCTGTTCCGTTCCGTCGATACCCACGGCACGCAGCGCGAATTCAACGGCACAGACGTCGCGAGCTACTTCCTGTCCTAGCACCCGTAATGAGTACTTCTAGGGAGTACTCGTGAGGACGAGGACACTTTAAGATTGGGAGCCATGAGCTCTCAGCCCCGTCTCTACCCGCGTCTGAAAACGTGGGCGTGGTACGTGCCGGATGATCCGCCGCACGATGACCCCTCCCTTATCTCCACGACGCCGTGGGACGATCCCACGCGCGCGACGCGCCGCCTGCTCGTGGCGCAGCCGCGCGGCGTCATTGGCATCCTCGTCGCGATGGTCATCTCCGCGCCCATCGGCGCGCTCACCTCGCTGCTCATCGGCCAGGCCACCGAGCATGCCTTCACCGAGACCTCCTGGGGGACGCTCGGTTTTCCGGTTCTCGCCGTCATGGTGATCCTCTACGTGCAGTATCTCTCCGAGGCCTCCGCGGATGCTTTTACGGATATGTCGCAGACGCGCACCACGCACACGCTGCGCTTAGGTCTGCTCGACCGTCTTTTGGCCTCTCCCGCCGCGCTCAATCCGGGACGCCTACTCAACACGGTGGACGAAGACTCGGACTTTGTGGGCAAGCTCAAGCAGATCCTCAACTTCCCCATCATGATGGTGGGGTACCTCACCGGCGGCGTCATCGTCATCGCCCCCATCTCCTGGCAAGTGGCCATCGCCATGCCCGTGGGCGCCGTCTGCACCGCGCTGGCCTCGTGGGCGACAGCCGGCCCGCTTTCCCGCGCGGCGGCGAAGCGCCGCTCCACGCAGGCCGCCTCGCTCGCCATCGCCACGGACGTGGCGCAAGGAAACCGCGTGGTCAAAGGCCTGGGTGCGGGGCCGGTGGCGCGGGAGCGCTACGGGGCATCGGCAGCAACGGCCCTAAATGCCATGCTCGCCGAGGTCCACCTCATGGCGGTCCTGCAATTCGCACGCCAACTCGTGCCCACCTCTTTTGCCATCGGCATCCTCGTGTGGGCGGGCTGGCAGACCTTCGAGGGCGCGATTAACCCCGGCGGAATGATGACGATCACCATGCTCGTTCCACCCGCGATGACCGCCTTGGGTCATTCGCTGGGCATGCTCACCGAGGTGTGGTCGCGTGGCAAGGCGTCTGCCGTGCGCGTGGGCGCGTTGCTGGACGAGCTCGGCGAGGGCGAAGAGCTCCCAGACGCGGATCCTGGCGAGGTCACCGGTCTCGTCGTGTGGAACCCGCAGACCCCGGCCGCGCGTGCGCAGGTCGCCGCATGGACGCGGCATCTTCAGCGCCATCGCGGCGCGCTGTGCCCGCCACACCGCGTGAGCGTCCTCGAGGGCACACTGGAGGACAATATCGATCCGGAGGGCACCGCCACTGACGTCGAAGGCGCGCTCGAGGCCGCGGCGTGCTCTGATATTGTGCGCCGCCTGGGCGGCTTCGGCTCCCATGGCGAACTGCCCGCCGCCCCCATTGGCGAGGCGGGCTTGAACCTGTCTGGTGGTCAGCGCCAGCGCGTGGCCCTGGCCCGCGCGCTCGCGGCGAACCCGGATATCCTCGTGCTTGATGAGCCGACGACGGGCCTTGATTCTTTGACTCTCGCCGCCGTCGCGGAACGCACGAAGGAATTCCGGGCCGGTCGCACGACCGTCGTCATTACCTCTGCGGCCACGTGGGCCGCCAACGCGGACAAGGTGGTGACGCTATGAGAAACCGCCACGTCGACGCCCTCGCCCCCGCCACCCCGCGCGAGTCGTGGCGCCTGCTCAAGTCCCTGCCGTCCGCGCCCTCGCGCGGATGGCTGTGGCGCATTGCCCTCATCTTCGCCGCCACCATCGTCATGATGAACCTCGGCTCGCAGCTCCTCGGGCGCATCGTGGACCTCATCAATGGAATGTCGCTTCCCGTCCTCGGGTCCGGTCGTTCCGCCATGATTGCGGCTCTCGTGCTCATCGGTCTCGCGCTGCTCGCCGAGCAGCTCGGCCGCACCGTGGGCGGCTACCTCCTCCAGTCTCGCTCTCGGCGCCTGGCCACGGACCTGCGCACGGCCGCGCTCGACTCCGTCCTGCGCGCCCCCGTCCCGCGCATCATGGAGCTGGGCACCGGCAACGTCATTACCCGCCTGTCCAAGGACATCGATAACGTGGTCATGGCCGTGTCCATGATGGGCGAGCGCCTCGCCATCACGCTGTTCATCCTGCCGATTACGGCGGTGACCATGCTCTTCATCCATCCGGCCTACGCCCTGCTCTTCCTCGTGGCTGCCGCCATCATGTACCCGTTTATCAAGGGCACCATCCGCGACATCCCTGCCGTGGCCAATTACGTCTCCTCCTCCGAGGCGACCCGCAATAACATCCTGCTCGACACCATCCGCGCGCTGCCCACCCTGCGCGAATACCACCTGGGTCCCTGGGCCACGCGCCGGATGGAGCGCCAGTCCTGGGATACCGTCCAGGCCTGGGCCGATAAGGTTCCGCTCGTCAACCGGATCATCGGCCAAGGCACGCTCACCTTCGGCATTCTCCTGCTCGGTTCCCTCGTGATGTCCGTGCCCATGGTCCACTGGGACTGGATTACCCAAGGCCAGGCCGCTGCCGCGGTCCTGCTCGTCACGCGCCTGGAAATTCACGTCTTCAACATCCTGTTCTTCGCGGGCGAAATCCAGTACGCCGTCACCTCGCTCGGCCGCGCGGTCTCCCTCGCCACCCTCGCGGGCAACGAGGGCACCTCCGAGGGCCCGGTTCTCACCGCGTCCCCGGCCGTCACCATCGAGGGCCTGTCCTACTCCTACCCCGGCGGCGAGCCCGTCCTCCGCCACGTCGATCTGGAACTCGCCGCGGGCACCACGACCGCCTTGGTCGGGACTTCGGGCGCGGGCAAGTCCACGCTCGCCGCGCTCGTCGCGGGCCTGCAGTATCCCAGCGCCGGCCGCATCCGCGTGGGCGGCATCGACACCGCCACGGTGCCCAACACCTGGGTCACCCAGCACGTCGCGCTCGTCACCCAAGACGTCCACCTCTTCTCCGGCACGCTCCGCGAGGATCTCCACATGGCAGGCCCCGAGCTTTCCGATGCCGCCCTCCTTTCAGCGTTGGCCGCCGTCGGGCTTACGCCCGACACGGCCGCCTGGGAGCGCGACCTGCCGCTGGGCCTCGACACTCCCATCGGAGCCGGCAACAACGAGGTGAGCGCCGAGGTCGCCCAGCAGATCTCGCTCGCCCGTATGGTCCTGCGCCAACCGCCGGTCCTCATCATGGACGAAGCGACCTCCGAGGCTGGTTCTGAGCACGCCGCCGTCCTCGAGTCCGCCGCCCGCACCGTCGCCGAGGGCCGCACGACCTTGGTCGTCGCCCACCGCCTCGACCAGGCCCGCGAGGCCGACCGGATCATCGTCATGGAGCAAGGAGAAATCGTCGAGGACGGCAACCACGCCTCGCTCATGGAACTGGGCGGCCGCTACGCCCGCGCCTACCGCCAGTGGGAAGGCTCCTCAACAGAAAGCTCCTAGACTGGGTGGCATGACTATGTCGACCGAACATTCTGACAATAATCCCGACGACCTCCCAGACAATCGTCTTGAGCTCCGCCCGACTACGGAAGCGGACCGCACCTACATCGCACGACTCAACTTCCTCACGGACACCTTCGGCGATGAGCACGGCACCGTGCCCGCCGAGTTCGATGAGGACTTCACCTTCTACGTTGATGACTGGCAGCCAGAGCGCGGCGGCTTCATCGCCTGGCGCGGCAACATTCCCGCCGGCGGCGTCTGGCTCAACTGGGGCACGGACGAGCGCCACGGCTATGGCCACGCCGAGCCCGGCATACCGGAGATCGCGCTCGCCGTCGAAGGCCGCTACAAGAGTCAGGGCATTGGCACCGCACTCCTCCATGCCGCTACGGAGCTCGCCCGTGAGCTCGGTGCCCCCGGCATCTCACTGTCCGTGAAAGACACGAACACCCGCGCTGCGCGTCTCTACCGCCACGTCGGCTTCACGGACATCCCCGCCTCAGACGCGCACGGCTATTCCATCCTTATCAAGCGTTTCTAGCTTGTAGAGGAACGCCTCCACGAGGATTCCTGCGCCCAGAACCACCGTGAGCCCCGACCGATTCGGTCGGGGCTCACGGTGACTCTTTCTCTCAAAGGTGTCCCATAAGCGGTGTCTCACGCCGCTACCCCGGGACCCGGGGCTCTCTCTATCTCTCTCAAGGTATGCGCCCTCTCACAAGCGCATGAACTCATTATGGAGGGCGTGGCTGACGAGAGCCGCACACACGGCTGCGTGGTTTCTGGGAGTTGCTGCCAGTTTTCCTGGCACAGGATCTTCGTCACTTCTGCCCCACTAGTTAACTCCTTTACCGTGTCGCTGCGGAAATGCGCCGATTTAAATGGCAGACTGTAGCTTTCCTGCAGTCGTTTTCATAAAGGTGTTGCCGTGTCTCGTCGTCTTCCTGCTGTTCTTCTCGCGCTTGTTCTCGCTGCCGCGCCGTCTGCACAGGCGGATCCGCTACAGGACTTCGCGCAGATGAGTTCGCAGGCGCAAGGCTCATGGGACAAGGCAGTGCGCGACGCTGAGATTGCTGCCTATAACGCCCTGCCGAGTGAAGCACGTGCCTACGTGCCGGATCCACGACCGAAGGCTCCGGCAACGGACAAGGCCCAGAAGAAGCACAAGAGCGCTCGCCCCGCGTGCCCCAACTGTGTGGCACTCACCTTCGATGATGGCCCCGCGGCCAGCACAACCCAGTTGCTCGACATCCTGGACCGCCACGACGTCACTGCCAGCTTCTTCGTCCTTGCGCCCAACGCGAGTGCGCACCCGGAACTGCTGCGCCGCATGGAGGCCGCAGGCCACACAATCGGCAACCACACGGCGAGCCACAAGGAACTCAACAAGATGGATAAGGCCAGCGTGGACCGGGAAATCGCGGCGGGCAACGCCGCGATCAACGCCGCCGTCGGCCATGGCAGCCGCTGGGTGCGCCCGCCGTACGGCGCCACGAATGCCACCGTCGCGCAGTCCACGCGTGAAGCCGGCGCCGCCCAGGTCCTATGGAGCGTCGATACCCTCGACTGGAAGACGAAGAGCCCGCAGCAGACGTGCCAGACCGCAGTCAACGAGGCGCAGGCAGGCAGCATCGTTCTCATGCACGATATTCACCCGACCACGGTCGCGGCGGTCGACTGCGTCATCGACGGCCTCGAGGCCAAGGGGCTCACACCGGTGAGCCTTGACGAGATGATTCCCAACCCACAGCCGGGCCGGACGTATACTCAGCGCTAAACCATGATTGATTTCAGCCAGCCCGCAGACGTCGTCGCACCGCAGCTCCTCGGCGCGGTGGTGCACTTTCATGATGTCGCGGTGCGGCTCACAGAGGTCGAGGCCTACCTCGGCGAACACGACGAGGCAGCCCACACCTTCAATGGGATGACCCCGCGCAACGCCACAATGTTTGGCCCGCCCGGGCGGCTCTACGTCTATGCGTCCTACGGCATCCATCGCAATGGCAACCTCGTGTGTGCGCCCGAAGGCACTGGCCAGGGCGTCTTGCTGCGGGGCGGCGAGATTATTGGGGGCATCGAGATCGCCCGCGCCCGGCGCGGAGAGACCCCGGACGTCAATCTGGCGCGCGGCCCGGGAAACCTAGGAAAGGCGCTGGGGCTCACGCTCGAAGATAACGGCGCGCAGCCGGTTATCGAGGAGCCGCAAGAGCCCGTCGAGTGGGTGCGTGGCCCGCGCATTGGCATCTCGAAAAACGCGGACGCCCCGCTGCGTTTTTGGATTCCGTTCGATAAAACGGTCTCACGCAAGCGGGGACTGCCCAGCTAGCAGCAGTCTTCTTCCTCGATGCCGATGGCGATGCGGTGCATGGCCTGCCCAAGCTGGCGCACCTGTGCGCGCGTGAGACGATCAATGACAATGCGGCGCGCGGCCTCGACGTGGCCCGGCGCAGTGGCAACGACGGTATCCCAGCCAGCCTCGGTGAGGATGGCAACGGTAAAGCGGCCGTCGGAGGGATCGGGCTCGCGGCGAACCCAGCCGTTCTTCTCCAGGCGGGTAACGACCTGGCTCAGACGCGAGAGCGAACCGCCCGTGATGTGCCCCAACGCGCTCATGCGCATGGTGTGCTCCGGTGCCTCAGACAGGCGCGACATGACGGTGTAGTCATAAAAGCTCATGCCTGCGTCCTTGCGCAGCTGACGGTCGAGCTTGTTAATGAGCTGGAGGTTTACATACATTAACGAGGAAAAAGCATCGAGCTCTTCCTCGTCCAACCAGCGGGGTTCCGACGGTTCATTCATGGACTCAGATTAACACACCCTAAACCTCATTCTTGCATGACAAGGGGTTGGAATAACTTTAACCTTGAAGCGTTGCATGATACGTTAAAGCTTGAAGTTAAACGAAGGAGAACGGCATGACCACCATCGCCGAAGCAATGAACCCTGCCCGCCCCGCTGGCGGCCTCTACGATCTGCGCGAGCGCACTATCCCCCTGGCGGGCCTGCGCCGCGAATGGGAGCTTTCCGATGGCCCCCTCCCCTCCCTGTTCATCAGCCACGGCGCTCCGCCGGCGCTGGGCGACCATGAGTGGATGAATGCGCTCTACGACTGGGCGCAGACCTTCCCCAAGCCGCGCGCCATCGTTGTGGTCTCCGCACACTGGGAAAATGCTCCGGCCGCGCTGAGCGCCTCTGCTGCTGGCACTCCGCTCTACTACGACTTCTCCGGCTTCGACCCGGAGTACTACACGCTCAAGTACGAGACCCCGGACGCGACGGATCTCGCCCACCGCATCGCAGGCATGCTCGGCTACCAACCGGTCTATCAGTTTTCGAACCGCGGTCTCGACCACGGCGCGTTCATCCCGGTCATGGCCATGTACCCGGCTGGCGACGTCCCGGTGCTCCAGGTTTCCATGCCAAGCCTCAACCCGGGCGATCTCCTCGATCTGGGTGAGAAGCTCCGCCAGCTGCGCCACGAGGGTGTCCTCGTCATTGGCTCCGGCTACATGACGCACTCCTTCGAGGTCTTCCGCAACCCAAACCGCGTTATGGGCTACCTCGATGCCTTCGACGAATGGGCCGCCGAACACATCCACGCCGGCGATGTCGATGCCCTCATGGACTACATGAATAAGGCCCCGGCCGCCCGCATCGCGCACCCGACCGCAGACCACTACGTCCCACTGCTGCTCGCCATGGGCGCCGCCGATGACCCCCGTACCGCGCGCACCGTCTTCGAGCGCCTCGGCCTGGGCAACCACATCCGTTCGGTAGAGATACGCTAGGGCCCTCCTCCGGAATTTTTCGCCGACGAAGCCTTCAGATCTGCATGGATCTGGAGGCTTCGTCGGCAAAACGCCCGTGCGCTCCACCTCCTTGCCGTCGGACCAGCCCGGTGGTAAAAACGGCAGAAGCCGACAGCACCGTCGGCGTTGCCTCGGGGAGAACACCATGGACTTCATCACGCACGGCCCACGTGCCACCTTCACTATGGACTGCGACGGCTACGTCACCGCTCAGCACACGACGCAGATCGCAGCGCTGCACGACATCTGCGCACACTATCTGCCTGAGCTCTTCATGGACTCACCCGCCTGGAAGGAAATCCGCAGCTTCCTGAGCCAACCGCTCGAGGGCTGGTGGTACGTCTTCGGCCACAGCGTCGTCGTGCCCGTCGCCACCGAGGACGAGCGAACGACATTCTGGGTACCGGGCTCCGAGAACACGGTCTCCGCGGCCTCAGACCTTCTCCGCGGGCCGCTGCCCGCTGAGCCAGCGTGGTCCGGCGAGCGGCTCTTCGAGTCGCCGCTCGAGCTGCCTGCAGCCCCTGACCTCGACGCCCTGCTCGCGGCAGCGTACGGCTACCCCATCGTCTTGCGCCCCGGGCACTGGTACACCGACGGCACGCGCCCGCTATGCTACATCGACAACGCGGCCGGCTTCTGGTCGCCCACCACCAAGGAGCCGCTGGTCGCTGCTGGTATCGCCTCCCTCGCTCCGCTCGACGTTCCGCCGGTGCGTGAGCCCGACGACTTCCTTGAGGGGCTCTCCGCTGATCCCGCCGACCACATCCCCGGCTCATGGTGCATCGCGGAGGGCGTCGCTGACGCGAACTTCGTCTTCCTCCATCGCGCCGATGATTCCGGCATCACTGTCGTCGACATCCGCCCGCACGCTGCGGGACCACGCGTCCACACCCTCAACGCTGGACGCGTGACGGTGAGCACGACGGACCGCGTCGATATTCCGTAGAGGCCGTCGTTGCGCACATACGCAAAATCCTCTCCGCGGCACGATACGGAGAGGATTTTCCAGTTGTGGAGCATAGGGAGAACCACAAGCAAACATGCGAAAGCGCAGGTCAAGATAATATTATGACGAGACGGCCAAAACTTATTCTCTCTATTTTCTCTTGGGACACCTAATTTCCCCCAGGGCAACAAGCCGATCAACCGTGAACAGCTGAGAAATTACATCGCAAACTTCTATCACCCCAATATCCCCTGCAGCCAAGCACACAAGCGTGTTGTCCCCACTCAACAAGCCACGAAACACACTACCCGCCAACGTCGCTAACAGCCGTTCTTTGCGGACTCGCAAACGTAACCTGGCACTGTTGAAACATCACGCCACCGAAGCATGTGCAGGGCAGACAACCCAAGGAGGGGCCTAGAGTTGAAGTCCGACGCTGGTCACCTTCAGATAATAGCACAAGGTTTCGCCCTGATTCTAAGCTTCAGATTCAAGGAAACACCCCCTCTACAGCGTAGGTTCAGCGCTGTTAGCAGTGAACCTGAACAGGGACGCACAAGCGTTCAGCTACTTTGCGTTTCCCCAGTCTGCTGCCATGCGATTTGGTTTAATGAGATCCATGCACAAGTATTCAGCTCTCATAGCAGTTGCTTCTCTCTTTGCTCTCTCCGGCTGCAGTAATGGTGTAGACAACGTCAAGTCTGCCGTGGGCCCTTCTGTTGAATCACTTGACGAAATCTCCGAGATTTTCGAAGATACTCAAGATCTTTCATGCATGGAGCTCGACGAAATGATCCAGGACATGGCCGCCAACATAGACGACCCAGATGTAAATATCACTGGAGCTACCAGCTGCTTTGACTTACTCGATTCAGACACAAGCGCAATGATATTCAAGTTTGAGGGCCCAATTAAAGACATGGTCGAAGCTACGGAGGGTGGCCCCTTTGCAGGCGCGACTATTGCCTACGGACGAAACTGGGTTGTCGCCTGCGAAGGAATGGCGGATTGCGGAGCAATCACCGATGCAATCGGTGGCTCATTGAAAACTACCTAGCAAGAGCAGGAATCTAGGAACAACTCTTTCCGGGGAGGAAAATGGTAGTTGGCGTGGGCATCCCTCGAAAGCTCACCCGTCGGGCACCACAAACGGTCCTCAACCAGACGCCCCAAGGACCACTCTGCACTCACCCAGAACGTAGAAAACCCCCTCGGGTTACGCGCCTGACTAGGCAGAAAGCGCACCCCCGAGGGGTTCTTGACGCACTCAAATCTTTGTATCCAAAGTTGAGTACAAATGGTGGAGCATAGGGGAATCGAACCCCTGACCTTTGCATTGCGAACGCAACGCTCTACCAACTGAGCTAATGCCCCAGTACCTGAAAACGGTACTCCTGCTCACTTGGATTTCAAAACTGCGACAACAGGGCGTTAGTCGCGGGTCAGAACCGCCAAGGCCCGATGATTGATGAAAACTTTCCCTCGGCCAACCCGGTTTTCCTCAAGGATCCCCAGTTCCACTAGGTGATGCAACCACGAAGCGGCCGTTTGTCTTTTTACTAGTCCGGTATCCATCACATCTTGGATGCGCAGATAAGGCTTGATGAGCATCAATTCCGCCATCTCCTTTGCCGGAGCGATGACACCAGCGGTACGAATTTCCTGCGCCGTCGTCTCCTGCAACGCGCGTAGATCCGTAATCATGTCTGAAGCGTCAACCGCTGCGGCTCGGACGCCATTGATCATAAAAAGCAACCACTCTTCCCACCGCCCCACAGCCGTAACTGCGTTCAGACGCTTGTAGTATTCGGCCTTGTGCTCGACGATAAAGCCAGATAGGTACAACACGGGTAGCTCGAGCAGCTGCTCTTGGAGCAGATAGAGAACATTGAGAATTCGCCCTGTGCGGCCATTTCCATCGTAAAAGGGATGGATCGCCTCGAACTGATAGTGCAGAAGCGCCATCTTTACGAGGGAGTCGACGTCATGTTCCGAATAGATGTAGTTTTCCCACGCTGCAAGATGCTTCTCAATGACTTCCTTGCCTTCTGGAGGGGTGTAGATCCGTGTTTGAGTAAGCGGATTTCCAATGCACGTTCCGGGCAATGACCGGACATCGGCTTCCGTATCAAGAAGGCGACTGCAAACAACTCGCGCCGTCTTTTCACTCAAGGGCCGTTCATCAAGTGACTTCACACCAGCTCCCAACGCGAAGCTGTACCGCAAGGCCTCTTTTGTAGCCGGGGTAGGCTCAGCATCAACCTGCCATGCAGCACGAAACAGTTCGTCGTTTGTTGTCACGATATTCTCGATTGCGGACGAAGCACGTGCCTCTCGCAGCGGAATCGTTGACGTAATGATGTCCGGGTTAGGAATCAGCTGGCATGCTGTACGCAACTCTGCGAGTTTTTCTTTCGCATCGATGATGGCCTTCAGAACCGGGACAGTCTCAACGACGTCCGCAGGCGGCAACGGCGGAAGTTCATTGAAGGGCTGTTGCGGGTCAAAATGTGGGAAGCCTGGCGCTATCGACATGTCGATAGAATAAACAGGTCCGACGGACATGTCGATTTTTCACGAAAAAATCGACATGTCGCGCGAACGTGTCGATTTCATCGACATGTGGTGGCTAGAGGTCCTCGCGCCACATGCGCTCGGGCTCAGCACCATCGGAGAGATCGGCGTCTCCGGGCTGGGTCTGCTGCATGTAGAGGAAGGCCAGGTGACGCTCGTACACGTCGAAGCCCAGCGAGCCGGTGAGGTCGTAGACCTCGAGGCGATAGTAGAGGTCGGACGAGGGGGCATCGGAAGCCTCGTCGAAGTCAGAGCGCTCAGCGGCGACGGGGAAGAGCTGGAAGCGGAAGTTGCGCTCGTGCTCGAGGTCGGCCTGGCGGTCGAGCTGGGGGCAGGTCGAGCTCAGGGAGCTCGCTGGTGAGCAAAAGGACCTCATAGCCGCGGGCGCGCATCTGCATGGCGACCTTGTGGAGGGCCACGGTGGCGGTTTCGCGCAGGGGGTTAAGGGACAGAATGTGTGTCCGGATGTGCG
>NZ_KQ961733.1:43236-70907 GCF_001563605.1 Corynebacterium sp. CMW7794 | reverse complement strand
CACAGGCACGTACGCGCCGGTCTTGACTATCGCAACGACGGGCCACTATTGTGGCGCACCCTGATCGTGGCGGGGGAATTCGACGGGATCGCCGTGGACATGGCGCCGTGAGATATGCGGTTATTGTGGCGGTTGCGCGCGATGCTGGTAGGGTAGTGAGGTCATAAGTTTCAACCGTCCCTAAGGATTCGCTGAATCGTCGCGCGGTGCGCGGCGTGGGCAGGGTCCGCTGGGGTAGATGAGTTCCCCCTCTCAGGTCTCCGCGCCGTCCATGAGCGTGCGGCGCGACTGCCGAGAGGGCAGGAGGATAAAAGTAGTGTCCGCCATTTTCCAGGCCTTCAAGGACGCCGACCTGCGTAAGAAGATCATCTTCACTCTCGTGATGATCATCCTCTACCGTGTCGGCGCGCAGATTCCGTCCCCGGGCGTCGACTACGCGTCGATCGCCGGTCGACTGCGTACCTTAACTGAGGAGCAGGGCAACCTGTACTCGGTCATCAACCTCTTCTCGGGCGGTGCGCTATTGCAGCTGTCCATCTTCGCCATCGGCATCATGCCGTACATTACGGCGTCGATTATTGTGCAGCTGCTT
Organism: Corynebacterium sp. CMW7794; assembly: GCF_001563605.1. Classification (NCBI taxonomy): domain Bacteria; kingdom Bacillati; phylum Actinomycetota; class Actinomycetes; order Mycobacteriales; family Corynebacteriaceae; genus Corynebacterium; species Corynebacterium sp. CMW7794. The sequence goes on along the minus strand of NZ_KQ961733.1, from coordinate 70,315 downwards.
ACCGTGGTTATTCCGCGCTTCGAGCAGCTCAAGAAGGAAGGCCAGTCCGGACAAGCGAAGATGACGCAGTACACGCGTTACCTCACGGTCGCTCTGGCGCTGCTGCAGTCCTCCGGCATCGTGGCGCTCGCTGACCGTCAGCAGCTGCTGGGCCAGGGCGTTGAGGTCCTTACCGCGGACCGCAACATCTTTACGCTCATCATGCTCGTTATCACCATGACCTCGGGCGCCGTGCTCGTCATGTGGATGGGCGAGCTCATCACGGAGAAGGGCATTGGCAACGGTATGTCGCTGCTCATCTTCGCGGGTATCGCGACCCGCCTGCCTACCGATGGCATTAACATCCTCCAGAACAATGGTGGCCTCGTCTTCGCGATGATTGCCGTCGGCCTCATCGTTCTCGTTGTGGGCATCACCTTCATCGAGCAGGGCCAGCGCCGCATTCCCGTGCAGTACGCCAAGCGTATGGTCGGCCGTCGCCAGTACGGTGGTTCCTCCACTTACTTGCCGCTCAAGGTCAACCAGGCCGGCGTTATCCCGGTCATCTTCGCGTCCTCGCTCATTTACATGCCGGTGCTCATCACGCAGATCGTCAACTCGGGTTCCGCAACGGTGCCGGATAACTGGTGGCAGCGCAATGTCATCGCGCACCTGCAGGCGCCGAGCTCCTGGCAGTACATCGTGGCGTACTTCGTGCTTACCATCTTCTTCTCGTACTTCTACGTTTCTGTGCAGTACGACCCGAACGAGCAAGCAGACAACATGAAGCGCTACGGTGGCTTCATTCCGGGCATCCGCCCGGGCCGCCCCACCGCGGAATACCTTGGCTTTGTCATGAACCGCCTGCTGTTCGTCGGCTCGCTGTACCTGGCCATCATCGCCATCCTGCCGAACATCCTGCTCGACCTTGGTGTTGGCCACAATTCCGCAAACGGCATGTCCGCGTTCGGTGGTACGGCTATCCTGATTATGGTCTCGGTTGCTCTGACCACCGTCAAGCAGATCGAGTCCCAGCTTCTGCAATCTAACTACGAAGGACTTCTCAAGTAATGCGTTACGTACTCCTCGGCCCTCCCGGTGCTGGCAAGGGCACCCAGGCAGCTATCCTCAGCGAGAAGCTGAATATCCCGCACATCTCGACCGGCGACCTGTTCCGCGCCAACATTGGCGAGGGCACCCCGCTGGGCGTCGAGGCGAAGTCCTACATTGATGCCGGCAAGCTGGTCCCCACGGACGTCACCGCCCGCATGGTCGAGGATCGCCTTAACCAGGACGACGCCGCGGGCGGCTTCCTCCTCGATGGCTTCCCGCGCACCGTGGAGCAGGCCGAGATCCTCACCAAGCTGCTCGCCGACAAGGGCCTCGAGCTCGACGGCGTTATCAACTACGAGGTGTCTGAGGACGTCGTCGTCGAGCGCATGCTCGCCCGCGGCCGCGCCGATGACAACGAGGAGACCATCCGCACCCGTCTCGGCGTCTACCGCGACGAGACCTTCCCGCTCATTGAGCACTACGGTGATCAGATCATCACCGTCAAGGCAGAGGGCACCGTTGAGGACATCAACACTCGCACCCTCGCTGCCATCGGCAAGTAAGCCGTCCAAGCAGCAGTCAAGCGCCAGGGAGATATACCCTGGCGCTTGCGCAGTTTTCACCCCTCCCAGAAAGGACCCCACATCATGGCACGTCGCCACAAAAAGATGGTCGCCCGCACCCCGGGCGAGCTGGATGCCATGCAGGCAGCCGGAGAGATCGTCGGCCGCACTCTCCAAGCCGTCAGGGCCGCCGCGAAGGCTGGTATGTCGACGCTGGAGCTCGATGAGCTTGCCGAAGCCACCATTCGCGACGCCGGCGCTATCCCGACGTTCAAGGGCTACGGCGGATTCCCCGGGTCCATCTGTGCCTCCGTCAACGATGTCGTCGTCCACGGCATCCCCTCGGCCGACGTGGTGCTCGAAGACGGCGATCTCATCTCGATTGATTGCGGGGCCACGTTGGACGGGTGGGTAGGAGACAGCGCCTGGACATTCGGCATCGGAAGGCTTGGCCCCCGCGCCGACGCCCTGAATAGGGCGACGGAATGGGTGCTCATGGAAGGACTCAAGGCCATGGTGCCGGGCAACCGGCTCACGGACGTCTCGCACGCGCTGGAGCAGGCAACGTATGCTGCTGAGCTGAAGTTCGAGACCGAGCTGTTTATCGTGGATGGCTACGGCGGACACGGCATTGGCCGTGAAATGCACGAGGACCCGTATCTCGCGAACGAGGGGCGTGGCGGTCGCGGCCCGTTCATTATGGAGGGCTCCGTCCTAGCCATTGAGCCCATGCTCACGCTGGGCACGGAGGACAACGAAGTGCTGGACGACGACTGGACCGTGGTCACCCTCGACGGCTCATGGGCGTCGCACTGGGAGCACACCGTTGCAGCGACGGCGGAGGGCCCCCGTATCCTTACCCCGCGCTATTGAGGTCAGTCGCGCCGACTTCAGCTATGAACTGGGCTTCAAGCAGCCGGTCTTAAAAAGTCCCAGCGAAAACTAAGTCCTCGGCTATGTCACGGCTAGGTTTCGGTCTATACTGCCAGCATGTCGAAAAACAACCTGACGAAGGTCGCCGCGCCGCTCGCGGCCGTGGCCGTCTCCCTATCCCTCCTGGCGACCCCCGTCGCCGGCGCTCAGACTCTTCCTTCCGCTCCGTCCGTGGAGCAGATGTCCTCGCAGATTCAGATTGGCAAGTTCCTGGGCCTGAGCGAAGAACAGGCATGGGCGCAGCGCAACGATCTCATCAAGCAGATCAAGACCATCAACAATCCGCAGGTTATTCCGGTCCTCGAGCAGGCCGTCGATAACACGGTCAACGCCGTCTTCCCGGGTCTTGTCGCCCGCAAGAACGCGGAGATTCGCGCAGAGCAGGAGCGCCTCGAGCGCGAGCACGCCGCACAGGTTGCGCGCGAGCAGGCCGCCGCTCAGGAAGCCGCCCGCATTGCCGAGGAGCAGCGCAAACGCAACGAGTTCGACCGCGGCCCCTGCCCGCGTGACGCTGACGCATGCGTCGATATCGATCGCAACCGTTCCTGGCTGCAGGACGACAACGGCAACGTCACCCATGTTGCCGAGTGGATTTCCTCCGGCGCCCGCACCCCGGGGCTCGCCACGCCGCGCGGCGCCTTCAATGTCCAGTACAAGGTCAAGGACGAAGTCTCCCGCGAGTTCGGCAACGCGCCGATGCCGTACGCGATCTACTTCACCAACACTGGCCACGCCTTCCACGAAGGCTCCCCCGCGTATGATTCCCACGGCTGCATCCACCTGCAGCACCAGGACGCCGTGGCGTACTGGAACGACCTGCAGGTTGGCGACAAGGTCTTCATCTTCTAGTCTTTGTCACTCCGCGGCGTGAGCTGCGAACGCCTAGCGCCTCGTGCGCTGGGCGTTTATTTGGTTTTCGTGTCGTTCATGCGTATTATTGAACGTTGGTGTATGCGCGCGTGCTTGCACGCGGGTTGATGCACCACCGCAGTAGATACAAACATGCAGGCCACGGCGTACTTGTCCGGGCCTAGAAAAGTAGAGGTTATGGCTAAGGAAGGCGCAATCGAGGTCGAGGGTCGAATCATCGAACCCCTGCCGAATGCAATGTTCCGTGTCGAGCTCGACAACGGACACAAGGTTCTTGCTCACATCTCGGGCAAGATGCGTCAGCACTACATCCGCATCCTTCCTGAGGATCGCGTGGTCGTGGAGCTGTCCCCTTATGACCTGACCCGCGGACGCATTGTCTACCGCTACAAGTAAACACAGAAATTAAGCCTCCTTACCCAAGGCGACCATCACTGCGCGCGAGCGTGAGCTCGCGCGTTGGTCGTCCGTGCACCTCAGGCCGCGGTGGCCAGAGCCCGCACAGTAGCGTTTACCCACAGTTTCCGGCACGGTCCGGGCGAAGCGTGAACGGTGTGTGGGACGGATAGGGAGAAAACCACCGTAACAACCCGAAAGGACACGCCACATGGCACGTCTCGCTGGTGTTGACCTCCCGCGTAACAAGCGTATGGAGATCGCACTGACCTACATTTACGGCATCGGTCCGGCTCGCGCCGCCGAGCTGCTGGAGAAGACTGGTATCTCTCCGGACCTGCGTACCGACAACCTGACCGATGATCAGGTTGCCGCTCTGCGTGACGTCATCGAAGCTACCTGGAAGGTCGAGGGTGACCTCCGCCGCCAGGTTCAGGCTGACATCCGTCGCAAGATTGAAATTGGTTGCTACCAGGGCATTCGCCACCGTCGTGGCCTCCCGGTCCGCGGTCAGCGCACCAAGACCAACGCTCGTACCCGCAAGGGCCCGAAGAAGACGATCGCAGGAAAGAAGAAGTAATACATGCCTCCGAAGACTCGTTCCGGCGCGCGTCGTACTGGCCGTCGCGTCGTAAAGAAGAATGTGGCCCAGGGCCACGCATACATCAAGTCCACCTTCAACAACACCATCGTGTCCATCACGGACCCGTCCGGTGCTGTCATCTCCTGGGCGTCCTCCGGCCACGTCGGCTTCAAGGGCTCCCGTAAGTCCACGCCGTTCGCAGCTCAGATGGCTGCTGAGTCCGCTGCCCGCAAGGCCATGGACCACGGCATGAAGAAGGTTGACGTTTTCGTCAAGGGTCCGGGCTCCGGCCGCGAGACCGCCATCCGTTCCCTGCAGGCTGCAGGCCTCGAGGTTTCCTCGATCACGGATGCCACCCCCCAGCCGCACAACGGCTGCCGTCCGACCAAGCGCCGCAAGGTCTAAGCAGACAGAAAGGATAGAGGTAAAAACTCATGGCTCGTTATACCGGCCCAGCAACTCGTAAGTCCCGCCGTCTGCGCGTCGACCTCGTCGGCGGAGATATGGCGTTTGAGCGCCGCCCGTACCCCCCGGGACAGGCAGGCCGCAACCGCATCAAGGAATCTGAGTACCTGCTGCAGCTCCAGGAGAAGCAGAAGGCAAAGTACACCTACGGTGTGCTGGAGCGTCAGTTCCGTCGCTACTACGCAGAGGCCAACCGTCGTCCGGGCAAGACCGGTGACAACCTGGTCATCCTGCTCGAGTCTCGTCTCGACAACGTGGTCTACCGTGCAGGTCTGGCCAACACCCGTCGCCAGGCTCGCCAGCTTGTCTCCCACGGTCACTTCACCGTGAACGGCAAGAAGATCAACGTTCCGTCCTTCCAGGTCACCCAGTACGACATCATCGATGTCCGTGACCGCTCCAAGAAGATGGAATGGTTCGAAGACGCTCAGGATCGCCTTGTCGATGCCGTCGTTCCGGCATGGCTGCAGGTCGTTCCCGACACCCTGCGCATCCTCGTGCACCAGCTGCCCGAGCGCGCTCAGATCGACATCCCGCTGCAGGAGCAGCTCATCGTCGAGCTTTACTCGAAGTAACCCTTCGTCTAACCCACATATTCACCCTCTACCGACGTCAAATAGCGGGCGTCGACAAGGAGAAGTTCCATGCTCATTTCCCAGCGTCCTCAGCTCACCGAAGAAGTTATCGACTCGGCTCGTTCCAAGTTCACCATCGAACCGCTCGAGCCGGGTTTCGGTTACACCCTCGGCAACTCGCTGCGTCGCACGCTGCTGTCGTCCATCCCGGGCGCGGCAGTGACCTCGATCAAGATTGACGGTGTGCTCCACGAGTTCACCACGATCTTTGGTGTCAAGGAAGACGTTGCCGAGATCATCCTCAACATCAAGGGCCTCGTGCTCTCCTCCGACTCTGATGAGCCGGTCGTGATGTACTTGAGCAAGGAAGGTGCCGGCGAGGTCACTGCAGGCGACATTCAGCCGCCGGCAGGCGTGGAGATCCACAACCCGGATCTGCACATCGCCACCCTCAACGACACCGCTCGACTGGAGATGGAGCTCGTTGTCGAGCGCGGTCGCGGCTACGTCCCGGCTGCCCCGACGTCCGGTGAGATCGGCCGCATTCCGGTCGACCAGATTTACTCGCCGGTCCTCAAGGTCTCGTACAAGGTCGAAGCTACTCGTGTCGAGCAGCGCACCGACTTTGACAAGCTCATCATCGACGTCGAGACCAAGAACTCGATCACCGCACGTGACGCTCTGGCTTCGGCCGGCGGCACCCTGGTCGAGCTCTTCGGTCTGGCGCGCGAGCTCAACACGGCTGCCGAGGGCATCGAGATCGGCCCCTCCCCGCAGGAGACCGAGTACATCGCTGCTTACTCCATGCCGATTGAGGACCTGAACTTCTCTGTTCGCTCCTACAACTGCCTGAAGCGCCAGGAAATCCACACCGTCGGTGAGCTCGCTGAGTGCACCGAGTCGGACCTGCTGGATATCCGCAACTTCGGTCAGAAGTCGATCAACGAGGTGAAGATCAAGCTGAACAGCTTGGGCCTTGCCCTCAAGGACACCCCTGAGGACTTTGACCCGACCCAGCTTGAGGGTTATGACGCAGAAACCGGTGACTTCAAGGATCCGTCCGCGGGCGAATCCGAGTAAATAGTCACTAAACGCGCTTAACACTTAAAAAGCACACGAGGAGTACACAATGCCTACCCCGAAGAAGGGCGCCCGTCTCGGCGGCTCCGCTGCGCAGCAGGCTCACCTATTGAGCAACCTGGCAGCCAGCCTCATCGAGCACGGCGCGATCAAGACCACCGATGCCAAGGCGAAGATGCTTCGCCCGTACGTCGAGAAGATCATTACCAAGGCGAAGGGCGGCTCCATTGCCGACCGTCGCGAGGTTCTCAAGCTCATCCCGCACAAGGATGTTGTTGCTCACCTCTTCGATGATCTCGCACCGCAGTTCGCAAACCGCGAGGGCGGCTACACCCGCACCATCAAGCTGGACAACCGTCGTGGCGACAACGCCCCGATGTCCCAGATTGCCCTGGTGCTGGAGGAGACCGTTTCCTCCGAGGCCACCCGCGCAACCCGCGCTGCTGCTTCCAAGGCCGCTGAGGCTGAGGAGGCCACCGAGGCCGAGGCTACCGAGGAGAACTAATCTCCCCGGGGCCTAAAGCCCGCATACGCAAAGACCGCAACCCTGCATAAGGGTTGCGGTCTTTGTCGTCTGCGGAGATGTCGTCGCGCGCAGCTGGAACCTCCGGTGAAGAATTACATCTTCGGCAGGAACTGCTGGATCTGCGGCCAAAGAGCGGCGCCCAGAGCCAGGATGCCGGCGGTGATGCCCACACCGAGCAGAGCCTGCTCCTCAGTGGAGGAGGATTCCGGCTTCTCACCGTCCTTGGAGCTCAGGGTCGGGAACTTCTTGGCCAGCTCTTCGTCGCTGGAGCCGTTGCCTTCCTTGCCGTCTGCGTTCGAAGAACCGTCCTGCTTACCGGACGCGGAGGAGCCGGTCTGGTCGCCGTTGTCTGCGGCCACAGCGTTCGGTGCGGCAACGGTGAGTGCGCCGGCAAGCGCGATGGCGGACACAGAGGCACCAAACTTCTTGAACTTCGTCATCGTGTTTCCTTTCGATTGGGAAATATTGTCGGTCGTACGCCCCGTGAGCGTGCTCACGTGAGGCATGGCACATAGTATGACATACTTTTGCTGGCAATAGTATAGGAATCTGCCCGCAATTGTCAGCCGCAACACAGAATGCCTATTCAGCCGCGGTACAGCCACACCGAATTGGTAGTATCCCGGAGTATGACTGCCCCCTCGCCTGATACCGTCCGCCTGCGTTTCGACCTCGCCTATGACGGCACGGACTTCCACGGTTGGGCCAAGCAGAAAGGCGGGCTGCGCACCGTCGAAGGCGTCCTCGCTGAGAAACTCTCGCTCATCGCGCAGACCGAGATCGAGCTCACCGTCGCCGGCCGCACCGACGCTGGCGTGCATTCCGCGCATCAGGTCGCCCACGCGGACGTGCCCCGCGCACTGCTCGAGTCGCGCAGCATCCACGGCGATCCGTCCACCCTCGTGCGGCGCCTGGCCAAACTCCTGCCCGAAGATATCCGCGTCCACGACGTGACGTTCGCACCTGAGGGTTTCGATGCGCGCTTCTCCGCTCTCGCCCGTCGCTACGTCTACCGCGTCACCACGTTCCCCGCGGGCTCGCTGCCCACCCGCGCGCGCGACACGGCCATGTGGCCCCACGCCGTGGACATCGACGCCATGCAAGAAGCCGCCACTGTGCTCGTCGGCCTCCACGACTTCGCGGCCTTCTGCCGGCCCAAGCCGCACGCGACGACGATCCGCGATCTGCAGTCCTTCACCTGGCACGATGTCTCAACGCCGCACGAGCCGGAGCTCTATGAGGCCCACCTCACCGCAGACGCTTTCTGCTGGAATATGGTCCGTTCCCTCGTCGGCTGTTGCCTGGCGGTGGGGGAGGGCCGCCGCGACGTCGATTTCGCTGCGGCGCTCCTCGGCGAGACGCAACGCTCGGACACATGCCCGGTCGCGCCTGCCAAAGGCCTGTCACTCACCGGCGTCGATTACCCGGCGTCGGAGGATCTCGCCGCCCGCGCCGAGGCGGCCCGCAATCGCCGCTCGCTCGAGTAGCGGGCCAGCGCGCTCCGGGTTAGGATGAGCGCACATCGCATTGCTACTCGGGGGAGTTCACCATGGCGCGTCTGCGACCGACCACCAAAGCCCAAATTTCTGGTCACCGTTTCCTGCAACGACGGCTTGAGCACGGCCTCGTCCTCGGCGATATTCGCATGATTCACGATCCCCTCGCGCGCCGCAGCCGCGCCGCCTGGATCTCCGTGGGCCTGTCAGTCCTCATCGCCGCGGGTGCTGGCCTCATCGCCTGGCTCCAGCCCAACCCGGATCCGGGTGCGCAACCCATCGTCCGCACCGCGCAGGGCCAGGTCCTCGCTAATATCGACGGCACCTTCCACCCCGTCCCCAACCTCGCCTCGGCCCGTCTGCTCACCGGTGCGCCTGCCGATGCCGCCCCCATCGGCCCCGATATCCTCGCCGCAGCATCGCTCGGTGTGCCCGCCGGGCTTGCCGATGCCCCCGGCTTCCTCAATTCTTCACCCTCCAGCACCCCCTGGGCGCTGTGCCAGGAGCCTACTCCCGAGGACACCGTCGCCTTCGTGACCTCCATTGACGCCGCCAGCGAGCCGACCGGCCGCACCATCGTTCACGCCCAGCGCCCCGTGCGTCTCCTCGGCCCCGAGGACGCTGCCCTCGTCGTGGCGGAACGACGCACGTGGCTCATCACCGAGGACGGCCGGCGCCCGCTAGATGAAGACGAGCTTGCGACAACCATCGTCCGCGTCGTCGGCATCGAGCCGGACGCCCCGCGCCGCGCGGTGCCGCCGGAGTTCCTCAATGCCGTTTCGGAGCTGCCAGCCTTCGCGCTGCCCGCTGACCTCCCGGAGGTCTGGGATTCCGGCCACGGTTTGTGGGCGCACACGGACGACGGCGTCGCACCGCTCACCGCCGCGCAAGCCGAAGTCCTCGTCGCGTCCGGCGCGCGCCTGCGCGACGTCCCCGCGGATGACGTCGCCGCGCAGCCCGATGCGGAGCTTTCACTTAACCTGCCCACGCGTCCGCTGCGCATCGCGCCCGCCGACGACCGCTGGCTGTGCGCGACGGGCAATGGCGTCGGCTTCGCGTGGCCGACCGGCGGCCTCGTGCCGCTAGCCGGTGAGGCCGTCGCCACGCACTTCGGTGGTCTCGACGCGGGCGGCGTCGCCGTGGACACGGGCCACGGCCGTCTCGTTGTTTCCGCGACCGGCACCCGCCACACCGTCCCCTCGCAGGCCGAATGGGAGGCACTCGGCTTGAACGCCGCGGCCAGCGCGCCGTGGGACATTGTGCGCCTGTTGCCGGAAGGCTCGGAGCTATCCCGCGTCGCTGCCCTCGCGGGTGATACAGGTGCCGTTTCTCAAGGAGAATCGAGCAAGTAGCGACTCTGTAAAAGGTAGACCCACCCTTGCTACAGCGTATTAGTGGGGTTGTATTGCCACCGTTCATAATTCTTACCGCTCACGGTGACCTGCGCCAGGTGTCCTCGTAGCGGATAGTTACAGTCTGTACGCCGAGCTGATTGCGTTGCGCTGAGTGGCACAAGGTCTCTCCAACTCTTTTCTACTCTGGATGTGAGAAACCGGAGATAGTACTCATGTTACGTGGCGGGCGTTGAAGCAATCCTCCTCACGAATTCGTCGCGGGCGTAACGCCGCTGCACACGCGATGGCGAGAGCAAGGAAGGCGAGCGACCCTGCTAGCCACGCCAAACGCCGCGCGGGCTCCGCGTCTCGCTGTGCGGGGTGCGCCACGAATGCAGGACGCACGACGCGGCTCTGGGAGAAAGTTGTAGCGCTCACGGCAGCGAGCGGATCGACGAACCCAGAGCCCGGATGTGCCGTTGCGTGCAGGCGTTCGCGCAGCTGCGCCGGGGTGGCGTCGGGGAAGCGCTCGCGTAGAAGGGCCGCGGTGCCTGCGATGACGGGCGCGGCGAAGGACGTGCCGGTGAGCGGTTGCACTTCGTCGGCCGCAAGCGCCAGGGGAGAGGCTGCGTCGCCGCGCGCCCATCCGCCGGTGGGCGACAGCCCCAACGGCACGGTCCCTGGCGCCGCGAGGCGCCCGGGCAGGGAGTAGTCCGCGTGGTCACGGGGTTCCTCCACGGCCGCGACGGAGAGCACCGTGGGGCCGTGGGCGGGGTAGACGACGTCGCCGGGCGAGCAGCCAGAGCCGCTGCCGCCGGTGTTGCCCGCGGCGGCAACGATGAGGGCACCGGAGTCCTCGGCGAGGCGCAGGGCGTCATCGAGCGGGCGCGTGTTGAGCTTGGCGGCGATGGCTGGAGCGACGCAGGAGACGACGGAGACGTTAATGACGTCGGCGTCTGCGTCGACGGCGGCGGTGATGGCGCGCGCCAGTGATTCGAGGTCGCCGGCGCCGCGGGCCTCGGCGTCGCGCGCGTCCGAACGATAATGGGCGCTCGACTGGCGAATGGAGAGGATAGTAGCCGACGGTGCGATTCCAGTGTCACGGGCGGCGATGACCCCGGCAACGACGGTGCCGTGCATGTCGCAGTCGAGATGCGGGTCCGGGGAATCCGGCGCGACGAGGTCCGGCCCGGACTCCAGGCGGGCGAGCTGATCATGGCGTGCGACGCCGGTGTCGATGACGGCGACGCGCACGCCGCGACCTGTCGCCAAGGCGTGGAGCCGGGCACGGTAGTCGGCTTGTTGCGCGGTGGGCGCGGGCGAGCCCTCCCCGGGCACCGGGACCATGCAGGCAGTCGCGGGTTCTTGGGCCAAGGCAGGAGGGACAAGTGCACACGCTGCGGCAATGCCCGCGACGAGAACAAGGCGGCGCATGGCTAGCCCAGCCCGCGAATCAGGACGAAGACGCCGGCGATATGCAGCGCCAACGGCACGATGGCGGTGAGAGCCAAAGCCTCGGCGCGTTCGAACCACACGAGCGTGGTCGGCTCGAGACGCGCGACGCGCGGTGCCCAGAGGCAGGCCGTCGCAGCTGTTGCAGCAATGAGGACGGCGGCGATGAGCGGGACCCACGTGCCAGTGGCAAACCCGGCACTCACGGCGATAACGGCAAGCGCGCAGAGGGCGATAACTCCGCCGGCGGCCCCCACCATGAGTAGCCACGTCCCGCGTGCCGAGGCGTGACGAGCGGCGTGGAGAAGAAAGGCGCCGCTCATCGCCGCGGCGAGTCCCGCGACCCAGCCACCGGGCAGACCCGCTGCGACGCCACGCACGAGGAATCCCAGTGCGGGTATGCAGGCGAGGGCACACGCGAGGAGAGCACCCTCGTAGAGCTCGCGGGCGCGCCGGGCACGGGAGTCAGCGAGAGGATCGAGGATATCCCCGAGCTCGTCCTCGGTGGGCTCCTCGCCGGCGGTGGGGAGCTGGGGTACGCGCAACCCCGCCGCGCGCGTGGCGAGCGAGGGACCGGCGAGGATGATGGCGACGCACGTGGCGAGGCTAAGCGCGGCTGCGGCGCTGGCGTGCCCGGGGGCATCGGCAAGCGAGAGGGCGGCGCGGGGACCGGACAGACCGGGCAGCAGGCCGCCGAGCCCGGCGACGCAGGCGAGCAGCGCGCCCGTGAGCGTAGCGCCGGCGAGCAACGCGGTACCCCGGTGCAGGACGTGGAGGAGACCCACCATCGTCGTCGCGGCGAGCGCGGCCGCGAGGAGTCCCAAGCGGGGCGTGCCCACCGCGAGACCCGCGGAGACCGCTGCGAAGGCGACGCTCGCGGTGCCGAGCGCGCGTGCCCCGGGTGCCCAGGCGTGGAGCACGAGCGCACAGGCTGCGGCCGTTGCGCAGGACGTGCCCCCGGCGAGGTGAAGCGGGAGGACGAGGCGCAGTGCGCCCGTGCCGAGCGCGGCCGCGAGCAGAAGACCGAGCACGGACCACGTCGCGGCGAGCGCGCGGGCCGGGGCGCCGGTGCCGACCGCGGCGAGGGCCTCCGCCGCGTCCCGGATGACGGGAGCGGCGGTGGGCGTGTGCGGGCGCAGGAGAATGAGTGCGCCATCGGAGAGCGGGGTCTCGCGCAGCGGCACGGTGTGATCGAGCGCGCGGCCGGCTGGTGTGACGGCGCGCCACGGCGTGGACAGCAGCGGCGCGCCGAGAAGATCGGTGACTTCGCCTAAGACCTCGTCGAGGCTGGCCTCGACGGGCAATGACACGTCGATTTGTTTGTGGAAGCGGCCGGCGTGCGCGCGGACGGTGACGCGCACGCTCGTAGCGGTCATCATGGCGGAGTTTTCCCCCGGTATTTTTCGTGGTGGCACCCCAGAAATGTTCTGGGATGGCTGGGCGTCCCCCTTGCCCAATGGCTCACATTGTGGCTTACTTGTAGGCGCATGTCCACCGCTACGGCGGCGGACGGGCCGTGAGCAGGGGGCTTACGGCTGGGGGATGCCGGTTGTGGGGTGGCCCCAGTACCTGGACCAGTTCTACGAGGGGGATTATTCCATGCCCGTGACCACCATTCCGCGCGCGCCGCGCGACCCGGCACCGCCGCTGCCCAGCGGCTCTTTACAGGCCGAGGCTGTGCCGGACGCCGCGAAGCCCAAGCCCGTGCCGCTCGTGCGTCTGTTGTTGCCCGTCGTCATGATCGTGGCCATGCTCGGCATGGTCGCGCTCATGGTGCTCGGCGGTGGCGGGCGCGAGCTCAACCCGATGATGCTCATGTTCCCGCTCATGATGCTTGCCTCCGTCGCGACGATGTTTGCGCCGCAGGGCTCCGCCGATGATCCGAACGAGCGGCGCCGGACCTACCTGCGGCACCTCAAGGCGTTGCGCGGCAAGGCGGAGGAGCATGCCGCTGCCCAACGCGCGCATGCGGTCCACCACCATCCGCGGCATGACCAGCTGGTCGCGTGGGTGGGCTCCAACCGCCTGTGGGAGCGCGACGCGCAGGATGACGATGCGCTCGCGGTGCGCGTGGGCGAGGGTGCGGTGGCACTGTGCACGCCGATTACCTTCCCTGATATCGACGCGCCCGAGGACGTCGATCCAGTGTGCACGGTAAGCCTGCGCCAGCTCGTCCATTCCGCGGGGCAGCTGCCGGGAATGCCCATCGTCATTCAGCTGCGTGCGTTTCGCTTCCTGGGTATCGGCGGTCCAAAGGCACGGGAGCTTGCTCGAGCGATGGTCATGGAACTCGCCGCAGCGCACGGCCCGGAGACGGTGGGCATCTCGGCGCTGGGGGAGGGCTGGGAGTGGCTCAAGTGGCTGCCCCACACGCGCGAGCCCCGGGCGGCGCGGTATCACGTGCTGCTCGTCGACTCGGTGACGACAACGGGCCTGGAGGACTTCTTCCACGACGAGACGCTCACGACCATCATCGACGTGGGCGCCCGCCCGTCCACGGCGTTGGGCTTGCGCGCGGAGCAGGAGGGACTCTTCCTCGTCACGGATGTGACCGGGGCCTTGCGCGTTGTTACTGAGGCCGGCGATGAGGAGCTCGGGCTTGCCGATGCCGCCCCGGAGGCCGCTGCCTTGCACCTCGCCCGTCAGCTGGCGCCGTGCCGGCGCCCCGAGGGTGCGGTGTCCACCGCACGCGTCACGGACGGGGACTTGCTGCGGTTGCTGGGGCACCGGGACATCGGCGAGCTTGCCGCGCGTTTGTGGCCGGGGCGTGCGGGACGAGAAAGACTCAATGTGCCCTTGGGCGTGGACACGGACGGGGTGCCGGTATACCTCGACATCAAGGAGGCCGCGCATGGGGGCGCGGGCCCGCACGGTCTGTGCATCGGCGCGACGGGTAGTGGAAATCCAGAATGTGGCTTTGGGGTACGATAGCCGCATGGCAGATACCACAACGCAGCGTGCAGCCATCTACGCGCGTATTTCACTTGATAAGCAGGAAGAAGCAGGGGTTAAGCGACAGATCCACCTCGCCACCAAGCAGGCTGAGGCTGACGAGGCTAAGGTGGTCGCCACCTACGTGGACAACAACATCTCCGCGTTCTCGGGTGAGTTCAGGCCCGAGTACGACAAGCTGATCCACGCCATCGAGAACCGCGAGATTGATGTCGTCTACGTCTACGCACTCGACCGGTTGACCCGTCGTACCAAAGACACCCTTGCGCTCTTCGAACTCTGCGAGAAACACAACGTCACCGTCAAGGCGAACCGGGGGTACAACATTGACCCCTCAGATCCAGCATCGCGGCTTACTATCGTCATCCTCGGTCTCATCGCTGAGCAGGAGTCTATTGATAGAGCAGCCCGCATCCGCGCTGCCTATGAAGACCGTGCTCGCACTGGTCGGCCCAAGACGGGCGGGCGCCGCATGTTCGGCTACGAGGCTGATGCTGTAACTGTCATCGACGAGGAAGCTCAGGCCATCCTCGATGCTGCAGCGATGATCATTGCTGGCAAGACTTTGCGTGAGACCGTGCGAGAGATCTTTCATGCCCGAGAACTTACTGCCACGTCCGGCCGGTCTATGACGGCACCCACGCTGCGTGACATTCTCCTCAACCCTCGTGTGCGTGGCTTAAGTACGTTCAACCCCACCGATCCTGATACGGGTCTCCGCCTTGTCAAAGACCGTCAGATCGTCGGAAAGGGAACCTGGCCTGCCATCATCGACGAGGTTACGGGCGAGAAACTCGATGCAGTGCTGCGTGATCCGTCACGCCGACGCTCGCATAGTGGCAACGCGCCCCGCTACTTCCTTGCGTCTGTCCTGACCTGCACCTGCGGAGATCCGATGTATTCACGCAGCCGGAAGAACAAGGACGGTAGTCCTCGTCGCTTCTATACCTGCAAGCGCTCTGAGCCTGGCGGTACTCATGTGTCCATCGGTGCTGAGGTGGATGATCTTATTGAAGCTGTCATCCTTAAGCGTATGGAGCAGCCTGATGCCGTAGATGCGCTACGCAATGCTCTAACACCAGAAGACGACGCTCTCACTGAGCGGCTGCAGGAGCTTGCAGGCCAGCGAAACGTGCTGTTGGCCAAGCGCGAGCAGTTTGAGGAAGTGGCCATTAACGAAGAGATTGACATGTCAACATTCGCGCGCATGTCGAAAAAGATTGAGTCTCAAATTGCAGCTATCGACAAGGAAGTGCGGAAACTCACAGCCAGCCACGACGCCGATCCTCTGGCTGTAGAGCTGGCCGATGGTCCAGACTTCGCTGAGTGGTGGGGTAGTGCCTCTGTCGAGGATAGGCGCAGGCTAACCCGGCTGCTGATGGAAATCCGTATTCTGCCTGGTAAGGCTGGTGCGAAGCAGTTTGACCCGCACCGTGTGAAGATCGCTTGGCGGCAGTAGTTGTCTGCGGGGCACACCTACGAGGGAACGCCACGGGAGCGGGCAGTTCGGGGGAGACCTGCCTCTGTGCCGGGGGGACACGCTCAACCGTGACGTTCCCGGGTGAATTATGACACGGCTGCCGCCCCTGCGCATGTCGAGCAGCCGAAAGAAAAAACTTTGCTGTACGGTATCGTTAATTGGTTAGTTGTGTTACACTATCTATAACGTACAACGATCTCGTACACCTCTGTCCTGCTTTTATGTGTTCATAACAGCGCGGCACTTAGGGGCTGTACAAGTTCGACCGATTTATTACTGACAGAGTGAGCGTGATGATTGATGGCGAAACAAGAGGCCAAGGTAGACCTGTGGGTTGCAAAGCAACTCGATGAAGCGGGTATTACCGACTATGACCCTCAGGGGAGTGATGTCCTTGAATTGAATGAGGTGCTCAAGACGGCGTCCAAAACCGGCAAGGGCGGTCCTGGTTATCCAGAGTATGTTGCCGTAGTTAAAGACTTCGTCATCGTCATCGAGGACAAGTCCGACCTGGACTTTCACATCAAGTTAAACGATGACGGTGTCGTGGAGTTATCCGATATAAAGGCCGTCCGTGACTACGCTGTTAACGGCGCCCTTCACTATGCACGTCACATCTCTACCAAAAGTGAGTTTACGAAGGTCTTTGCTGTCGCTGTCTCCGGTGGCGAAAAGCGTCATCGGATCACGCCTTACTACGTCGATGATCGGGGTGAGTTCAAACAGCTCGATGATATCGAGTCGTTCATCTGGTTCAATGAGTCGAATATCTATGAGTACTACACCCGTCATGTGCTCGAAGAAGTCACTGACTACGAGAAGACGACGAAGGAGATCCTGAGGGACGCGGCCGAGCTTCACGAAAAGCTGCGGACATTCGGCACTCTCAAGGACCAAGACAAGCCTTTGGTCGTCTCGGGTATTTTGCTCGCTCTCGATGAGGTTGAATACGGAAATTTCTCTATTTCCTCGCTTCACGGTGACAAACTTGCTGGGTCTCGTGACGGCGACAAGATCATGGCTGCAATCAAGGCTCGCTTAACCCGGTCCAACGTTGGTCCCGACGCTAAGCGTGACAAGCTCTTGCGTGAATTTGCCGTTATCACTGATAGCGTGCGATTGAATGCGGTAAGCCCCACGCTCGGGAAAACGCCGCTGAAGTACTACACCGAGTTTTTGAACAAGCGTGTCTTCCAGGCCATCAAGTACCAGCAAACATCTGAAGACTTCATCGGTCGCTTCTACGGCGAATTTATGAGCTACTCAGGGGGTGACGGTCAATCTCTCGGCATTATTCTCACGCCTAAACACGTAACTGACCTCATGGTGGACCTCGTCGACGTGCGTCCCGACGATATCGTCCTTGACCCTACTTGCGGCACTGCCGGATTCCTTATCGCAGCAATGCACAAGATGTTGCACTCAGCGGAGAGCGATTCCCAGCGTCGAAGCATCAAGAAGAAACAGCTGCATGGCTTCGAGATTCAGCCGAACATGTTTGCCATTGCAGCAACGAACATGATTCTTCGTGACGATGGTAATTCCAACATTCAAGCTGCCGATTTCTTGGCGCAATTACCCGCAGATCTTCAGCTCCAGAAACACGCCACCGTTGGGCTGATGAACCCTCCTTACAGTCAGGGCAAGGATGATCCCAATCAGTACGAAATTCTCTTTACAGAGCACCTTCTCGACTCGATGACCGAAGAGGGGCGTGTAGCGGTGATTATTCCACAATCGTGCGTCACTAATAAGACCAAGATTGAGCGGCAAGCCAAGCAGCGCATCTTAAAGCGACACACGCTGGAAGGTGTAATCACCTGTAACCCCAACACCTTCTATGGTGTCGGCACTCATGCGTGTATTGCAATCTTCACCGCAGGTGTGCCCCATCCACCGGAACACGAAGCCAAGTTCATCGACTTTCGGGATGATGGGTTTGTGGTCCGACCTCACATTGGTCTGATAGAAGGAGACACCGCTAAAGACAAGCGTCAGCACTTGCTAGATGTGTGGAACGGTCTGATCGAATCCCCATCAGAGTTCTGTGTTTCCTCAACAGTGCTGTCAACCGACGAGTGGCTCCACAGCTTCTACTACTTCAACGACGAGATCCCTACGGACAAAGATTTTGAGAAAGCCATTGGGGACTACCTCACATTCGAGTTCTCGATGATCATGCAAAACCGTGGATACCTCTTCGAAGGAGGGGACAACAATGAAGCCTCTTGATCAATTGAACTGGGAGCCTCGTGTTCTCCAGGATGAGTTTGATTGCGCCAAAGGCGTTTACCTCCAAACCGACAGCATTATCGACGGAGACATCCCTTATGTGACTGCGAAAGCTGGAGGGAATGGCCTTAATCGGTTTATTGGTAATCGGGTCTTGTTCCCCGGCAACCAATTGACGATTGAGAAAGTGAGGCTGAGCGCTTACTACCAGCCCGCTCCCTTTTACTGCTCTCATGACGTGAGCACATTGACCAACAGTTCACTGAACGCTGAAAACGCACAGTTCCTAGCGACCATGGTTATGAGGAACGGTGCTAAATATTCTTACGGTCGTCAGGCCCAGCTAGATGTCGTGAAACGAGAGAAAGTGTTTCTTCCGACAACCAGCGGCGGTGACGTTGATTACGACTATATGGAGCAATATTCAGCTCAAACCCGAGAGCGATTGCTCGAACGGTACCAATCTATTCTGCGTTCCCGGCTTTCCGAACTCGAACACCATGACATCCCAGAACTTAGTGAAAAGGACTGGGCTGAGTTCCCGCTCAATGAAGTCTTCGCCGTGAAGTCCGGTGTCAGGTTGACTACTGCCGACAAGACTCCTGGTCAACGTCCATTTATCGGAGCTACTGACA
Source organism: Corynebacterium sp. CMW7794 (assembly GCF_001563605.1). Taxonomy (NCBI): domain Bacteria; kingdom Bacillati; phylum Actinomycetota; class Actinomycetes; order Mycobacteriales; family Corynebacteriaceae; genus Corynebacterium; species Corynebacterium sp. CMW7794. The sequence continues at coordinate 51,711 of NZ_KQ961733.1, read as the reverse complement.
ACACCAATGGTGTTACGGGCTTTGTTTCCAACGAGAATGCTTCTTTGGACTCAAACGTCTTGGGAGTTAATTACAATGGCGCTCCTTGCATCGCCTTCTACCATCCGTATGAGGCCGTTTTCACGGATGATGTGAAACGTTTGAAGTTGTTACATCACGACAATAACGCCCTAGTCCTGCTGTTTTGCAAGGTTGTCGTCATGCAACAAAGAGCGAAGTATTCCTACGGTTACAAGTTCAATGCCGGAAGGATGGCTCGCCAGCTTCTCATGTTTCCCGTGACAGACGGCGGTGACATCGACTACGAGTACATGGAGAAGTACGCCGAGAATATGCTTCTCAGGAAGTACAGGCAGTACTCGGATTACCTCGCATCGCTTCTCGAAACCGATGCAGAGGAGGACTAACCATGCTCATCGGCTACGCACGTGTTTCCACGTCGAAACAAGGGCAGTCTCTCGACACCCAGCGTGAGGCGCTCATCGACGCTGGCTGCGACCCGGATCATATCTACACCGACACCATCAGTGGCACCAAATGGCAGCGGCCAGGCTTAGACGATGCTCTCGCGTACATGCGCCCAGACGACACGCTGGTTGTGACCAGGCTCGACCGTCTTGGTCGCAGCCTCGCTGAGACGGTCAATACCATCGCTGACCTCGCGGAACGTGATATCAACGTCAAGGTGCTAGAACCAGCACTCGACACCTCGCGTCCTGCTGACAAGGTCGTGATCAACGTCATGGCAAGCCTCGCTGAATGGGAGCGTGACCTGCTGATCCAGCGCACCCGTGAGGGTGTGGCCCACGCCCGAGCGCAGGGCAGGGTAGCGGGGCCAAAGCCGAAGCTAAGCGATGAGCAGGCGCAGGTAGCCAAAGAACTCATCGACGGCGGGAAGTCCGTCAGTGCAGTGGCGAGGACGTTCAACGTGTCCAGGCCGACCATCTACAGAGCCATCGAGCGCCTTGAGGCTGGCGCATAACAGCCGAGACCTAGCACAAGGCTGCGTCGCTAGCGCGCACACCCTGCAAGCAAGCACCAGGCGAGCGCTAGCGACGCACTGAGTACGTGGGGGTGCTGCAGGGCGCGGTAATAGCACTGCCCGGCACAGCCGGGGCCAAATACGGGATTGACCATCACACATCCCGTATTCGGCAAAGGAGTGCTCGTATGTCCACCTACTCACAGACTCTTACATCTCACGGCGAAATCCTCGCAAACATTCCCGGTATCCTGGGCTTCTACCCGCAGGACTCGCTGGTCATCTCGTTCTTCGAGCGCAATGACGACACCCCTGGCCTGCACTTGGGGCCGCTCGCCCGTCTCGACCTCGACGACGCTGTCGAGACGCTGGTTAACAACCAACAACAGTTCACTGCTCTGTCAGACCGCGACAACGCTGACGCCATCATCGCCTACGTGGTAAGCAGCGACCCCTCAGCCGCCGACGACCTGGCGGAGTTCCTGCTCAGCGAAGACTCACCTCTGCCGACGGTGCTTGCGATCATCCAAGTCCCCGAAATCACCTCCGGGACGGGATGGTGGACTGTCTACCAGCAGTTGAGCCTCTCAGCACCGCGCAGCGGCGTGGTCAGCGAGGTCGCCAGCTCCGCTGCGCTGCAGCAGATGATCTTGGACACTGGTCAACTACCAGCGCTGTCGCGAGGCGAACTAGAAGAGCGGCTCAACAGCACGGCTCACGGTATCGACGAGACCGAATACCAGGACATCATCGCTGATGTTGAGGCTTACGAGAAAGAGATCCACTTCCTCCGCGACGACCTGCAGCGTGAGTACGAGGAGGCCACGGTGGGGATCTCTGACCCCTCCGACACGAGAGCCATCCGTGCTGCGCTGAGGTGTTTTACCACGCCGATGCTGCGAGACCCGCTGCTTGCAGCACTGCTGGACGAGCCTGAGAAGGGTCTGGCGTTCGCAGAGCTTCTTATGCGTATCGTGCCACGAGATTGGACACGGATGTGCTCACAGGTGACAGCAACTGTCGCTGTACTGGCACAAGCGACAGGGCAAACTGGCCTGGCAGGCGTGGCCGCGCACAAGGCCACTGAGCTGAACGAGACCGAGAACTTTCCGAACCTGGTGGACAGATCCATCAGCCTCGGCCTGGGCAGCAAGCTCATCACGAGCGTGCGTCAAGGAGCTGAGAAAGCACATTATCTCCTCTTCGACGCTTGATTCTCTTACCCCGTTGCAGCATGCGCTGTAGCGGGGTTTCTTTTTCTGTCAGTGCAGTGAGCAGGAGAGAAGCCTCTAGACAGCAGAGCTGTCTCCAAGAACGGATTGAGAATCAATCCACGACAAGGAGGCGCATCATGCTGAACCACACCCATGAAGATCTCGAACTGCTCTACCTGATGAGCGACGGCATGGACGGCGAGGACGCCGATCCTGGTGCAACCCAAGAGCTACGCGACCTGGAAGCAGAAGGGCAAGTACTGCCCTGGGCCGTGCTGTAACCAGCACTTACCGCAGCAGCAAAGCCGCTGCTCAAACACACAATTGAAAGACAATTCGCACTCACTCAAAAGGAGAAATCACCATGTCTAACCCGTTTAACTCCGGCACCATCGTTGGCAACGCAGCACGCGAGCCGAAGATCTTTGAGCACGCAAACGGCGGTGCGACGGTGAAGCTCAACGTCTATGCGCGCAACACCTTCAAGAATAAGAACACCGGCAAGGTTGAATCCGAAATTGTCGAACTCACTGGCTACGTCCAGGACGCTAACAAACTCGGCGTTTTTGGCTGCATCGGCGCTGGTGATCGCGTTGCGGTGAGCTACTCGCTCAAGACCGACGTCTACACCGACAAGGATGGCAACAAGCACTACCCTCTGGTAGCGCGCATCGACGCGGTGCAGCTGATCGATAGTAAGGCCGAGTCCGAGGCACGAGCAGCACGCCGCGAGAACAGCGCAGATAACGCTGCTGCTAATGACTCTGAAGAAGTGCCCTTCTAATCACAACACCCCGCAGGGAAACCTGCGGGGTTATTTTTTCAGTACAAACCCCGTCGGTGCCGTCGCCATCCAATAGGGGAGTGTTGCCGCGCCTGCTCTAGGTACACCGCAACTACACAGTGCATTTCACGAGCCACTGCACGTGCTGTTTTACTGCACGGTCTACGAACCAATTCGCTACGTACTGCGCTGGCGCATCTACACACCACTAGATCAACCACTTCACTGCACTCTGTAGTGGCGCGTCATTCTATTGACTCGTTTAGTGGTTAATAAGTTGTCCTGTCACCATATCGACCACTTAAATGACACGTTTAATGACACGTCATTTCATCGGCACTTTTACAGCGCAGTTAAATTACATGACATTTCATTAGCACGTTTATTGACTACTTGAATGACGCTGACACTACGCAGCACATTCTGTAGACACTTTCGCTGCGCTTTCTACGTGCTCATCTACTGTCCACTTAACAGCGCTGTAGATACGCTGTTTCAGTACCTCTTCAACAGCACAGCATACGCGCCATTACACATGTCAATTCATTACACTACAGAATTACCACCACAAAAAGCACCACTCTAATTCTTCGATTTTCGCTGAATTAGAGAGGTTTTAGCGCTGTCGTTGGACACTGCCCCGGCGACACCCTGCTAGGTGTACTGACTGGGCACGTTGATCAACTTTGCTGAATCAGCAAGAACAGTTGCTGGTTCTTTTGGTAGTGTGCGGTAATGGAACTGTCTACGAGAGGTGAAGGTCATGCGTATCGGTGTCGGAGAACTTGTCCAAGCTGCTGCTGTCGGCGTGGGAGCAACCATCGTGATGGACGGGGTGGCGGAGATGCTGCGCCGTACTCGTGGCTCCAAGTCATTGGACTACGCGATGGTTGGTCGATGGCTTGGGCACATGCCCGCCGGTGTCTTCCGGCACGATCCGATCATGGCAGCCGAGCCCGTCCCTCACGAGAAGGAGTTGGGCTGGGCGGCCCATTACGCCATCGGGACGGGCTTCGCCGTTGCGCTGGCCGCCGCTGATCCAGGCTGGCTCGAGCGGCCGCGTTTCATACCCGCGGTAGCATGGGGACTGGCCACGCTGGGGGCGCCTTGGCTGCTCATGCAGCCTTGTTTCGGGATGGGCGTGGCGGCGGCCAAGACCCCCAATCCCAAGCAAGCACGGCTCGGCAGCCTGCGCGCTCACACTTCCTACGGAGTGGGCATCTGGCTGTCAGGGCAGCTCGTCCACGCGGTTGTGCATCGCCGCGCCTGAGTTGGCCTCCACCGAGCCAGCGAGGTGGATTCTCTACCCTTGGAGTCCCAACAGGCTGAGGACCTCCACGGCCGATGTCCCAGTGCTACCGAACCAGTGCGGTGTGGTGGTGTCGAACTCAGCTGCCTGTCCCACCGTGAGTAACACGTCATGGTCCCCGACGATGAGCCGTAGTTCGCCAGACAGAACGTAAAGCCATTCGTAGAAGGCCGTACAAGGCAGGAGAGAGCACCCTTACAGCTCCATGCCACCATCACGGTCGCGCTGTCGTTGCTGCTGGCGGCGCTTGGTGATGCGCTCCTGCGCACGACGGCGCGCTGCAGCGCGTTCTTGCTGGATGCGCTGCTCAACAGCCACCTGGTAGCGCTGCTTCATCTCCGGGTTGTTATCGAGTTCGACGTGCAAGAAATCGCGGTCTACGTGGGAAATCTCCTGTAGGGACTCAGTCGCCTCCTCGATGATGATGGCGGCTTCCTCCTCAGCGGCTGCACGACGTGCTTCGAGACTTTCGGTGAATGCACGTTTCTCCGTGTCAAAGGCTTCACGCTCACTGTCCAGGGCCGCGCGCTCGCTAGCCACCTGCTCGCGCTCACGCGTGGCCTCCTCATGTGCTTCGTGGCGGATGTTTTCAGCGTCCTGCGTGGCCTCGCTGCGTGCTGCTTCACGGATGGCTGCAGCCTCACGCTTCGCCTCGTCACGTGCCTCGCTGCGGATCTTTTCTGCGTCACGCTCGGCTTCCTTGCGTGCTGAGGTACGGATGCTCTCGGCGTCCTGCTCTGCGCGCTTGAGCTTGGCCTCTGCAGCGCTCTCGGCCTCCTTCGCACGGTCCAGCAACTCATCCGCCTGTGCCTCGGCGAGACCCAACTCCTGCTCAGCATCTTTGCGTGCTTCACTGCGGATCTGTTCGGCCTCCTGCTCGGCCTTCTCGCGTGTCTCGTTGAGCATACGCTCGGCGACTGCACGGGCCTGCGCTTCAGCATTCTCCTGTACGCGCTGCGCTGCTTCACGGGCCTGCTGCGCTTGCTCAAGTTCTTTTGCTGCTTGCTCGCGGTCACGCTCAGTCGCGTCCATGTCGCGCTGTACGGATCGCCGCTTCACTTCCACATCATTCTCGCGGTTGGCAAGGTCGCGCTCCCGGTCCTGCTGCTCGGTGTAGCGGTCAAGGTTTAGCGATTCATCGTGACGTTCTGACACCTCCAGTTCCACCGGATAACCGAGCGCGTGCATGTGTTCACGCAGGCCGCGTTGTGCGTCGATCATCTTTTGATGTCCGCTGACTTGCTTACCCTTCTTCGGGCCGTCTTTGTACCTGACTGAGGTGTCGGTGTTGTACGCGATCCCTGGCCTACAGCGGAGCTTTGACGGATCATCGGGCTTCGGGGAGAAGCTATCGGCCTGGAACTGGCTATGCGGTGTGCTCTCGTCGAAGTTCATATCACCACCAGCGACAGCGTCGATGCCGCCGGGGATGAAGTTCTCCGCAAGCCAACGCATTGCCTCTTCGAAGTATTGCTTCGCTTCCTCGTAGTCGCGAGCTACCAGCCGGGGCCGTTTTACTTCGCGACCATCGACGGTGCTGGTGTAGAAATCCGGGATTTCTTTACACATCGACTTCGGTAGATGCACGACGAACAGAGACGTTTCAAACGAGTTCTTCTGGACGCGCACACCGTCCATACGGGCGTCCTGGTACTGCAGGACTTCCTCGACGGATGTTGCGCGCCTGAACGTCCCGTCTCCGTTGTTCACGAACGGGACGTTCAAGTGCGCGTCGGCCACGACAATGTTTGAGTTCGTCGCGGCCTGGTGCATGAGGTCTCTCTGATCGAGTTCCCTCATGCACTCACGGAGGAGACGCTTACGGTCTCCCCGTGTCGTATCTCCGCCGCAATTGTCGCGGCGGAGATGGCGCAGATTGAACGCTGCACGTCCAACTTGCGCAGTAGATGTCTTCGACATATCGCGTACCTCCTGTAGATGTTGGCGCGCACTTGGAGCCTCTGTCTTCGACCCCTCCAAGTGCGCGCCAACATGGCGAACTTCAATTTCCTGGGTCCCCTAAGAATCGTTCGGGTCCCTTGCGTTGCCGTCCCAAACGATTCTACCCCAGAAAATTGAAGTTCTTTAGCCCCCTAAAGACCTCAGTCCAGCCACCTCGCAAGCTCGGATAACTGAGGTCTCACGGGGGCGCCTGCAGCGGGCAATAGCGAAGCGGTCAAAACCTCCCTACTCGGTCGGTTCTGCCTTGCTTCGCCTTGTGTGAAAAGACTACGTGACCTGCGAAGATGCGCTGTGGCGATCTCCTTGGTCCCGTAGTATGGCAAGGCCTGCACAGCGCTTTTCGCGCTGCTTGGCATAGCCTTTCACACTCATAACCAGTGCAATATTCATTGCACTGGTATATCACCGTCGCTCACATGACACGCTTTTCGCGGTCATTTTGAGACGCCGCTATGTAAGCGGTGCATTTTCCCTGCTCATGCTGCGAAAACGGGACTTTTAGAAAAAGCCCCGGCGTCGCACCCCCTTATACTTGGTTTTCACCTTTCGGCTCAAACCAGCCTGGCGTCGCAACAGAAGCGATGTGTTTATGCGCTGTGACCAGCGATAACACCGCTTCTATACCGATGTACAGGCGTCGGACCCCCTTATACTGGTTTTCACTTTTCGACAGTGAAAACCGTCTGTAACACATGAAAACCGTCATCACCGCTGCTCAGACGGTAAAAAATCGGTTCGTAACCGGTTGCCACCGGCGGCAACCGGATGAAAAACATAATTCACGAAATATCTTCTTGAGACCGTGTACGGAACCGTCGCTGCAGTCCTGCAGCACGGCCACGGCAGTGGCTCTGGGCACGACAAAACCCCGCCACGAGGACGGGGTTTCGACGGGGGAGTAACCGCTACAGCGGTACACTCTTTGCGCTCAGACTGTACGGCCACACGGGGTTCGGCCGTACAGTTTTAAGCCTGATTCTGTACAGACTCACCGGAGTTATCCGGCTCGCTGGACGCTCCGCTGTGGGTATCAGACGGCTTCTCGCCGTCAGGCCCGGTAGGCTTGGCAGGCTTGTCGGCGCCTACTGTAGACGGCTCATCGCCGTCGAGGTTCACCTTAAATTCTTTGGCGTACTCACGCATCTGCGCGGCACGCTCTTTGGCTGCTTTGTGTTCACGGCGCAGCTTGTTCAGTGCGTCCTTGATGCGCTGTTCTTCGCGCAGCGCGGCTTCATAATCTTCACGAAAAGACATGAGTTTTCTCCTTGGTTGAGGGTTATATCTATGGCTGGATTACCCACACGTGGAGGTCCACGCGTGGGCTGTAGTGTGCACACCTCCTATCAGTCCTTGCAGCCAGCCCAGGAGTCAGCGGGACCCGCTGAATCGGACAGGACAGGTACATCAACACCGTCCTTGCCGGGCAGTGTCACGGCGTTAAACGCATCCATGACGGTCTGCTTGATCTCCTCTGCACGGTCATGTGGAACCGACAGCACGATCTCGTCGTGAACGAAGATGCGGATCATCTCTAGCACCTCCTGAGGGAGGTTCAGCACGCCCTCCAGGAACACGTCACGTGCCGTGCCCTGGCCGTACGCCGCAGGGGCTTGGGTGTACGCCTTGGCACGGTCTACCGCGACGCGACGGCCAAAACTGGTAGCGACCCAGCCGAGTGCCTCAGCATGCTTGCGGAGGTGATTTTTGAAGTATTCAAGTTGCGGGAACTCGAAGTGAAGCCGGTCGATCTGCTTCTTCGCCTCCATCACAGGGATGCCCGCATCAGCTGCGAATCCTCTCGCACCCATTCCGTAGTTGGTGGCGTGGCCGAGCGCCTTCGCTTCAGCCCTACGCGCCGCATCGTCGAAGATGCGAATTGCCATTTCCGTGTGGGCATCTCGGCCAGGGGCAAACAGTGCAGCATAGGCAGCATCACCGCTACCTGCTGCCATGCAGCGTGCGTCGATTTGGGAGAGATCCACAGAGATCAACGCTTCACCAGCGTTGTCCGGGAGGATCATCTCACGCTGTCTGAGGAGACGCTCATTACGAGACCCAAAGACAGTCATGCCGGGGTTCGTGGTACTGAGTCGGCCAGTGACTTGGCTTGCCTGAATGCTCGGATACACCTTGTCTCCATGTGAGTACTTTTTGATCGTCGAGGCAGGTGTAGAGGACTTAAGAAGCTTATCCATCTTGGCTGCCAGCTCGACGATCTCGGGCA
>NZ_KQ961733.1:0-43136 GCF_001563605.1 Corynebacterium sp. CMW7794 | reverse complement strand
ATCTTGGCTGCCAGCTCGACGATCTCGGGCACGTCAGCACGCTGCTCTGCAAGCCCGTTGAACGCCTTCGCACTGGTACTAATCTCGCCCTTGTCTGTGAGGGGTAATGCAGCGCCAAACTGGTCCAGGTACTCGGCGAAGGCCTGCTTGCCTTCCTTGGTCGTCCAGGGTGCCTTCCCCTCATCAGGGATACCGACGGTATCGACGAGCCAGTCGCGGATCTCGGACTTAATGGCTGCTTCCTCTGCCAAGCGTTCTTCGACCTTGGCAGTATCGACACGGATGCCGCGAGACTCCACAATGCTCAGCGCGTGCATTTTCTCGTACTCACGCTGTAGGTACTCTGAGCTGACAGCCTCCAAAGCAGCAGGCAGCATCTTGTTGTAGACAGCAACGTTCGCACGCACATCCTGCAGCGCGTAAGCGACGTACTCGGTGTTGTCGACAGGGATCTTGTCATAGCCGCCATATTGCTTCTTCAGGGCCTTGAGTGCGTTCTCGCCGTCTTTCAGCAGTTTGCCGTTCGCACCGCAGCGCTCGGCTACAGCGTCGAGGCCATGCTCAAGGTCAGCGCCCTCAGCAGCCAATCGGGAGAGAACCAGCGTGTCGTGCACTTTGCCAGCCTTGATAAGCGCCTTGTCGTCCAGGCCGAAGCGCTGTCGAAGCGCAGGCAGGTCAAACTGCACAACGTTGTGACCGACAATGGTGTCTGCGCGCTCTAGTAGTGGGATTAGCTCACCAGCGATGTCGGTAGTCGTCACAGGCTCAGCACCATTGACAGAGTAAGCGGCGAGTCGGACAAAACCGGGATCGTTCGTGGCGTGCAGATAGCCTGCGTCGCCAGTCTCAAGGTCGAACACGACAGTAGTGCTGTCGGCAGGCGCTGCAGGGTCTGCTGGCTCGCCTACTGTTTCTGCAGGTGTTGGAGTTGGTTCCGGTGCCGGCGGGGGAGTGCCGCCGCCGTTGCCACCGTTACCACTGGTGCCGTCATCACCACCGTCATCCTCAGGATCGACACGGACGACCTGGAACCGCTTTGTGTGGTTGACTGACCCAGCGCTCCGTAGCACGTAACCGTCGAAAGGCCGGTCTTGGAGACCAGAGTAGATACGTCCAAGGCGCTGAGCTGTGGCATTCTCCACCGTCCAGAGCACAGAAGGCAAGGGCACAAATTCATGCTTTGAGTTTTCCTCCTCAATAGCCAGCTGCACGTCATATGCACGGAATGGCTTACCGTCGAAAACTTCGTCTAGCCACGCGACATGGGCGAGATCTTCCAGCTCGCTATCGTCGGCTTGCTTGCGCCACTCGCGCACACCCTCCATGAGGTCACTACGGCCTGCGAAGGCGAGAATGCCGCCCACGGTGAAATACCACTCTTCAAAACCGCCGGTGTCATAACCGGAAGGAGGTGCGGGTTTACCGGCAACAACCCACGCACGAATCATCGTAAGCGCTGCTTCGAGAAGCTCTTTACGGTGCTTCTGTACCCACTCCAAAAGCCTCGGGTACTTAAAATCATCCCGCGCCTCGGGGTGGATTAAATCCGTCGCTAGCTCAATAGGAACGGTTCGACGAGACATGTCTTTACGAGACGAAACATTCTTACCGACGGCAATGACACAAGCACTATTCGGCACAGTCCGGTGCTCTGATTTGCCCAATGTACGGCCGGAATATTCCTCAGCAGAAACCATGGAGGCTAACGCCTCACTCTCTAAACCGCTACTAGCCTCATCGAAAGTCAACAAGGTGCGACCTGCCAAAAGAGCAGAAAAGATCACCTTGTCCATCTCTTCATCACTAAAAGGGATCTTTTGTGGCGGGGCAGTGCGACCAGTTGCAATAATGCTGGCAATATCGACGATCTTGTTCTTACCGACTCCCTGATTATTTGCAGAGACAAGATGCAAAGGAACGGTCGGGCAGACGGGCCTGGTAAGCAGAGTCAACGCCATCGCCACCGCACGGGTGCGATCTGCCTCAGAGGCAAATGGGAAGTCACAGAACGGCTCCAACGACATCTCCAGCGCTTCCCGGGCATCGTCGACAGAAGGAGCATCAGGTACGTGGAACCCTTCAAGATCTTCCGAAAGGTCTACATACCGACGTGTTTCAGTGTTGTAACCAGGCTCGCAGATGATATTTCCGCTCTCGGAGAGAATAGGGGTCTCAACGATGCCCTCGATTGGCGGATACTTCGACACACGCTTCTTATTGGAGATCACAGAGGCCTCAGTGAGCGTGAGGGGTCTCGTTACTACCTTCTTGGCCATGTGCTGCTCGACGCGGATGGTCTGAGCAGCCATATCAATGAAGTATGGAATATCCACGGCGTCAAGCGTTTTGCGGCTATCCCTAGTGTCCAAAGCCACGAGCTTATCGTTGGACCGAAACAGCGTTGTGCCTGCGTGTTTGTCGTAAACGGTCTTATCTACAGTGTCGTAGAAGACAGAAGGCTCAACCTCAGCGTTGACCGAGGGCTTGTCGTTCACCGCCTGTGAAGTTGGTGTAGTTTGCGCCGGTACCTGCGACATTGGAGGGCGTTTCTGGCTCGGTTTTTCACCAGCTTGCTTGATCCACAGCTCAAGCATCGTCTCACGGCGATCCTCGGGGATGTTTGCAAGCACGTCATCAATGCCCTGCTTGCCACCGCCGGGGACATTCACGAAGCGCACCGGGGATGCTCCCCACTGACGGCACAGTGTGCCAAGTCCCTGCGCACCGTCGTAGACCATGCGGTTAGTCGCAGCATCAGCATCGGCAATGATGAAGGCAGGTAGACCGCCGACGAGCTGGAATGCAAGAGAGGGACCTGAATCACCGCCCTGCCAGGAGGTAATGCCAGGCAGACAATACACGGCAGTGTCGTCGTCAGTAATCGACACCACGGCCAGAGCCTGCTTCATGCCCTCAACCAGCAGAACACGACGTGCGCCAGCATGGACTGCGCGCCGTTCAACCAGCGAGGGCACAGGGTGGCCGGAGTTCTTTGAAGGACCGATGTACTTAGGTGCCCTGCCGTCAGCCAGGACTACAGAACCGGGCTGGGGTTTTGCCTGCCAGGTTGTGCCTTTATCTGCTTCTTGGAGTTCAAAGACCAGTACTGGGAAGGCGTCTTGGAACTCGCCGATCCACTGCAGCGGATCGGGCAGATCCTCAACGGTATAAGCCGTATATGCACCGCAGCTGGCAATGACTTCATCAGAAATGCCAGAGGCACGCAGCTCAGCGAGGTGTTCATCCGACAGAGCACCTAACCCTAAACCTTTACTTGAGGTTGACGGTTGAGTGTCAACAGTAGTAAAATTGGTGGCAGTGGTATTGGTGCCCTCATCAGTGGTGGTGGGGGCGCTTTCTTTTTTCTCCATTACGCCGCACCTCCCAGCACTGCAAGCAACTGCTGGCGCTGCTCTTCACTAAAAGATGGCGCGGCTGCAACGATCTTGGCGACGACAGCGTCGTCTGTAATGGAGCCGTGGATGAAATTGCCTGTGCTGGCAATGAAAGCGTCTAGATCTGCACGGCGGTATTTGACCGACCAGCCATCTTTAATAAAGGCCGGCTCTTGGCCGTTAGTACGACGCTTCTCTAGCGTACGAGGACTGCAGTGAAGGTACTGCGCTGCTTCCTTGGTAGTAAAAAGCTCTTGATCGGGCGAAAAAGTTGAAGGCATGGCGAAACCTCAAAGATTGAAGTTTCCCCGCATCTTTCGCCCGGCACGTGCCCGTGTTTTACCCGGCAAGCTATCCCGCTTGTCCGAGGTGGGGAGACACCTGCAGCAGCTGCACACCACCGTCTCGCCTCTAGTGGCTGCAGCTGGTCAGCCTCGGCAAGCGGGTTGGGAACCTCTTCCCCTTGATCGGGCCATCCCACGGCCCGGAAGGTGGGGTTGAACACTTTGTTCGCAGTCCATTTTACCCTACGTAGAACGCTCAAACAAGGGTCTCGTGAGAGTAAATGCGTCACAAAGACACGGCGGTCCGGGAGGTTAAAGCAGGTCTCTGTGTGTGTACTACAGCATCGTTACCGAGTATTCGTTTCGTAGCTTTTGCGTCGTTTCGTTATTCGAGATTCAAACAACGAAAAAATTACGAAACGCCTGACCTGCGGTTTTGTAAACCCAAGAAAATCGACAAACCAAATTACGAAACACGCCACAGGGATGTGACCTGCAGGGATGAGTGTGTTTACGTACACGTTTCGTAATTTCGCTACTTTTCGACCCAATCCTTTCAAGATAGAGACACGTAGATGCTTTCAGTGACGTGGCTCACGCACACACGCGTGACGTTGAAGAAGGGGGAAGGGGGATTAGGGGGATGATTCGGCCCCTGCAGTCTAGAAAAGTAAAAAAACGTATTAGTTGGTAAATACCAATTAATGTCTTTTTTCTTTTTTCCTTACGCGTGGGGGTATATAGCCCCCTTATCCCCCTTCCCCCTGTCGTTTTGAGACAGCTGCTGCCGCCGTGGCGCATAGATAGTGAGCTACGTCACACAAAGGCGCGCTCTACGAAGCATGGGTACAGACATACATCTGCCCTGTGGCGTGACACACAAAGAGAGATGCAACGTCTCTCTTTGTGTAGATGTTCTTCAAAAGAGTGAAAAGTAACGAAACAAACAGTATCTGTGCAGCTCAAACTGTGTTTTTGTGTTTCGTAATGTGCTTCGTAGCTTTTCTACGATTAAGAAACAACTTGCAAAAACACTCTTTGACCTGCGGTAACGTGTTTCATTATTTTGTGCGTAATTTTGCACCGACGGCAACAGACACCTTGCCGTGCTCCCTGTGTGTGCTCGCACAAAGTTCGCTATCGTACCCACAAGCCGTGTTCATGTAAGTCCGAGCTCCTGCGCACGTTCGTCACGGCTCTCGCGGCGACGCATAGCCCGGACGAGCTCAACCTCGTGCTCGTCGATTTCAAGGGCGGCGCGACGTTCTTGGGCTGTGATACCTTGCCGCACACGGCGGCGGTGATTACCAACCTGGAGGAGGAATCCATCCTCGTTGACCGCATGTTTGACGCGATTTCAGGCGAGCTCAACCGCCGCCAGGAACTGTTGCGCGCGGCGGGCAACTTTGCGAACGTGGGCGACTTCAACGCCTCTGAGGATGCCGTCGCCCGGTACGGGCCGCTGCCTGCGCTCGTCATCATCGTCGACGAGTTCTCGGAGCTGCTTGGGCAACATCCGGACTTCGCGGACCTTTTCGTGGCGGTGGGCCGTCTGGGCCGTTCGCTCCACGTCCACCTGCTGCTCGCCTCGCAACGGCTGGAGGAAGGCCGGTTGCGCGGGCTCGATTCGCACCTGTCGTACCGCGTGGGTCTCAAGACTTTCTCCGCAGCTGAGTCGCGCCAGGTGCTGGGCATTACGGACGCCTATGCGCTGCCCACTAAGCCGGGCGCGGGCTACCTCAAGACGGGCGCGGAGGAACCCGCGCGCATGCAGGCCGCGTATGTCTCGGGTCCGCTTGCGCGCCGAGTCCTCGCCGCGGCGGACGGGCCAGTGCGCGGCAGGGTGACGCTCTTCCATAGCTGGGACGCGACAGGTGAGGCCTCTCCGCATGCGGCGGAGGAAGAGACGCAGCTCGACCACTCGACGACTTTGCTCGATGCCGTCGTCGACGTGGCGCGTGCCGAAGCCACCGCGCGGGGCCAGGCGGCGCACCGCATCTGGTTGCCGCCGTTGCCGCCTGTCATCGAGCTGCCGGAGGTTGTCGCGGGAGCCGAACCCGGTTCTGGGGCGGGCCTGGCCGTGGCGCTGGGCATCGTGGACCGGCCGTACCACCAGCGTCAAGATCCGCTCGTGGTGGACTTGGCTGCGGCGGGCGGGCACCTCGCCGTGTGCGGTGGCCCGCAGTCGGGGAAGTCGACGATGCTGCGCACCGTGGTCGCCGCGTTGGCCGCGGGCCGGTCACCGTCTGCGGTGCGCTTCTACGTCATCGACTGCGGCGGCGGGCAGCTCGCGACGCTCGAGCGCCTGCCGCACGTCTCCGGCGTGGCGACGAAGCACGAGCCGGAGAAGCTCCGCCGGATCGTCGACGAGGTGACACAGCTGGTGGCGGACGCCGCGGCTGACGCGACCGCGACTCGCTCGGGCGACGTCTTTCTCCTCGTCGACGGCTGGCACCACGTGGGAACTGCAGGTGCGGACTTTGAAGACGTCGGCGAGCGGCTCACTCAACTCGCCGCGGACGGGCCCTCTGCGGGGGTGCACCTCGTCGTTTCCACTCCGCGCTGGACGACCATGCGCCCGGCCGTGCGCGACCTCATCGCGCACCGCCTCGAGCTGCGTTTGGGCGAGCCCATGGATTCGCTCATCGACCGCAAGGCGCAGGCGGCATTGCCCGTCGCGCCCGGACGCGGGCTCACCCAGGACGGCGAGCCCATGCTCATCGCCCGCAGCAGCAACCAAGACCTGGCGCATATCGCAGACGTGTGGGCCGCAGTGGAGCCGGCGCCGCGTGTGCGACTTCTGCCGGAGGAGATTCTGCTTGCCGACCTCACCTGCGACGCGGCAGGAAATGCAGTGGGGATTCCGGTGGGCATCGGCGGGCCCCGCCTGGAACCGATGGCCTGGGACGATGCGGCGACAGGCCACCTGGTGTGCGTGGGCGCGCCGGGTTCGGGCAAGTCCCAGCTGCTGCGCACTGTCATTGCGGGAATCGCCGCGCGGGGCCGCGACGCTGCGCGTATTGTGCTCATCGACCATCGGCGCGCACACCTCGGCGCCGTCGAGGAGTCGTTGCTCGCGGCCTATTCCGCGCAGTCACTCGCCACCGAGGAAGCGCTGCGCGCGACGGCGACAACGCTACGCGAACGTCTGCCGGGGTCGGAGGTCACCGCCTCCCAGCTCGCGCGCCGCGACTGGTGGGAAGGGCCAGATATTTACGTGGTCATCGACGATCTTGACTTGGTTTCCGACGTCGCACTGCGGCCTCTCGTGGAGTTGTTGCCGCACGCCCAAGACATCGGCCTGCACGTCGTGGCCGCACGCAAGTCCGGCGGCATCGGCCGTGCGCTCTATGGCGGATTCCTGGCAGCACTGCGCGACCAGCTGCCCTGCGCGCTGGTACTCGACGCGGACAAGGATGAAGGCCCCATCTTTGGCATCAAACCGCGGCCCCAGCCTGCCGGCCGCGGCCAGTGGGTGGTGCGCAATGAAGACCACGGCCTTATCCAGGTAGCGCTTGCTACCGCCCCTGAGGAAGGAGCCTGACATGGCTGATCTCACTCTCACGGTGCTCGATACCGCCACCATCTACGAAGCGCATGAATCCATTTTCCGCTATGACCTCCCCGGCACTGGCGTCGTGGAAGGCTGGGCTTTGGCCGGTGTGGTCGAACAGGCCGCCAAGCTCGTGGGCCCCGCCTGGCCTTCCGTCGAGGTCATGGTGTGCGCCGACCCCTCGGCCTCAGCCGTGGGGCGCGAGGCCGTGGAGATCATCACTCGGCATATTCGCCTGGAGGGGGTGCGCATTATTGAGGACACTCCGAAGCCGTCGGTCGCGACGCCCTCTCGACCACGGACCACCCCGCCGGCGCCTGATGCGGGCGCGGCGCAGGAACCTCCGCGTTCTGTACGTGGCCGTCGGCGAAAGAGCGATACAAAGAAAACTGCGCGGAGTGGTCTGCGTGCACTCGGGATAGAACCCCTCCACCTCGGCGTGTGCGCCGTTGCCCTCGTGCTGGGCGGCGGTGCTTTATGGGGAATGTTGCGGGTCGATTCGGATGCGGCGCCGAAAGCGGTCCCTGCGTCAACCCCTGCGTCAACCCCAGCGTCACTCTCAGTCGTGTCGCCGCAGCCTTCTGTCCCGGAAAGCGCACGCATGCTCACGCCCACGAGCAGCGCCGTTTCAGCGGATGCCGGGGCGCCGGTGGAAGTAGCCGGCATGCGCCTTACCTTGCCGCGTGGCTTCGGGTGGACCGAGGATGCAGGGCTGGTCACGCTCAGCGGCCGTGATCCGCACCTGCGCGTGCTCATTGCCGCGGATCCGCTCTATTCCGTTCCGGGGCAGGCCATCCTCGATGAGGTCCGCGCACAGGTCGAGGCTGAGAAGGAGCTTTCGCAGCTTACGGAGACGAACGGCCGCGTGGCGTATGTCGAAGACCCCGGCGACGGGTCCATCGTGGCGTGGACGACGTGGATCGACGGCGACCATCAGCTCTCCGTTGGGTGCCACAGCAAGGAGACACCGACGGTCGCGCACAAGGCGGCGTGCCGGATTGCGACGGAGTCTTTAGAGAAACTGCCCTGAGCACAGGACCCTGTGGGCGCGCGGGAAAAGTTGTGCGCGGCAGGGAACCTTTTGCGCGGAAAGCCAGTCCAATACTCACGAGAAAGCACCCCGGGGGACAGAAACGCCGGGGGAGCGCTCATCTGGTCCGGCGGCGTGTTGCCCTGGGCCAAGCCCGCTACTTCTACTCCATGTCTCGAAAGGACAATCATGACTCAGCTCTTTAGGACTGAAGCCGACGTAATGGTCGCCACTGCCGGCCGCGTGGACTCCACCAACTCCGAGGTCCAGGGTGAGCTCACCCGCCTCCAGGGCGTTGTGGACTCCGTGCGTTCCAGCTGGGACGGCCGTGCGCAGGTCTCCTTTGACAACCTCATGCAGCGCTACAACACGGCAGCCCAGCAGCTGCGCGAGGCGCTCACCGCCATCAGCGACAATATCCGCACGAATGCCCGCCACTTCGACACCACTGAAGACGAGAACGCACAGGCGTTTAGCGCCGTGGGCGGCGCGGGCCTGGCGCTGTAGCCACGGCGCATCAGCTGCCGCGCAGCGCACGCCGCGTCATTTACGCGCGGGCGCCACATAGAACAGTCACTCTTTATCTCACAGAAGGAAACTCATGTCTGCCATTAAGTACGAATTCGGCGCCATCTCCGGTGCCGCTGCCGATATCCAGTCGACCTCTCAGCACATCAACTCGCTGCTCGATGACCTCAAGTCTGTCATCGCTCCCATGACGTCCACGTGGGAGGGCGACTCCGCTGCGGCGTATGCAGCCGCCCAGGACAAGTGGGACCGCGCCGCCGCAGAACTCAACACCGTGCTCGCCACCATCTCCACCACGGTGGCCGACAGCAACGACCGTATGTCCGACGTCAACCGTCGAGCAGCGGCGAGCTGGGGATAGGTCGCGGCCCGTGCAGGCGAAGCGTTCTCGGTGCACCGTTAGAGGGAATGGACAAACGAGGGCATGCGTGATGGGGACGCTGCCTTGGATACGAGACGCACGTTCGCACGGACCGGGCTGAAACAATCGGCTACTGCCTGAACAAACCTGAAAATTACGCTGTATTCTTTCGCTTTCCTGCGGCCGCTGGGGCGGCCGCGCGCGGGCGGCGGGCTTACCTGGGGAGGGGCCCTCCGTGCCGGATGGCGAAGCGGGGAATACGGCGTTTTGGGTTTTAGCCGCTGGTCGGGTTAGAATTTTCATCCTGTGTGTTCTTCGCGCGCGCTGTGATGTGCTGCGCGAGCTTCCTCCTACAGGTCTCCACCGGCCGCTGCAGTGGGGAAGTCAAGGTTCACAGCGATGGCCGGCAGCCTACTTAAGAGACTTTTAAAGGAGTCATCTTGTCTACTTTCCACCCGAAGAGCGGTGACATCACCCGCCAGTGGTACGTCATCGACGCTACCGATGTGGTGCTGGGCAAGCTTGCTTCCACCGCGGCAGATATGCTGCGTGGCAAGCACAAGCCGCAGTACGCACCCAACGTTGATTGCGGCGACCACATCGTCATCATCAACGCCGACAAGGTCCACGTGTCCTCCAACAAGCGTGAGCGCGAGATGCGTTACCGCCACTCTGGCTACCCGGGTGGTCTGAAGACCATGACCCTGGGCCAGTCCCTGGACACCAACCCGGTCCGCGTCATCGAAGAAGCTGTGCGTGGCATGATGCCGCACAACAAGCTCAATGACGCCGCCGTCAAGAAGCTCCACGTCTTCGCAGGCGAGGAGCACCCGTACGCCGGTCAGAAGCCGGAGACCTTCGAGTTTAAGCAGGTGGCACAGTAATGACCGAGCAGAACATCGACAACAACGTAGCCGACGCTGCTGACATCGCTGCAGCTACCGCCGCAACCGAGGAGTTCACCAACACCATCGGTGACCAGCTCGCACCGGCCGCTGAGGAGACCGAGGCTGCTGCCCCGGCGTACTACGAGGGCCCGATCCAGACCGTCGGTCGTCGTAAGCGCGCCGTCGCCCGCGTCCGCATGGTCGCTGGCTCTGGCGAGATCGTCGTCAACGGTCGTCCCTTCGACAACTACTTCCCGAACAAGCTGCACCAGCAGGACATCCTCCTTCCGCTGACGCTGCTTGAGCGTGAGGGTCAGTTCGACATCAAGGTCACCGTCAACGGTGGCGGCCCGACCGGCCAGGCTGGCGCACTGCGTCTGGCCATCGCCCGCGCACTCAACGTCTACAACCCGGGTGACCGCGCTGCCCTGAAGAAGGCCGGCCTGCTCACTCGTGACGCTCGTGCCGTGGAGCGCAAGAAGGCTGGTCTGCACAAGGCACGTCGTGCCCCGCAGTACTCCAAGCGTTAATCTTCGCTCTTACTGCGTGTCTGCCGCTGCTTCCCGCGTGGAAGCGGCGGCTTTCGCCGTTTTCCAGCTCGCCCCACGGGCCGCTGGGTAGCATGACAGGCAGGGAGCTCATTCTCAACGCCTATTCCACCGTGCGCGAGGAGGTCCCCTTTACAGGACGCGGACCTGGCGCGCGATGGGGGCATCGGCAGCCTTGCGGAGTGGGCGCGGGAGGCCAACACATCGCCCTCTTTCCGGACGGGACGCTGTGCAATGCCGGGGGTGAGCACGCGCTCGACCCCTCGCGGCTCACGGACCCTACCTTCCACGGCGTTCCCCCTCCCGCCGCCGTGCTCGTCGCAGGAGATGTGCGAGGCGTGGGAGCGCGCCTTCTCGCTGCGGCGCTCCCAGGGTGCGCCGATCCCGGATACGGCGCGTGAGCTTACTGGGTAGGAAGAAGGCATCCTGCTTGAGCGCCACCACGCCTGTACGTGGTTCATGGAATCCCTCCTGCCCAGCTACGACCGCGTAGACCGGTCGACCTTGTAGCAGCTCATCCAGGACCCGGCTCGCACGGCGTGCGAGGGGGCATGAGCAGGGGGTGACTCTGCCCTAACGTGGAGCAGGCTGCACCTACGGTGCATAATTGAACACATGACTCGACTCTTTGGTACCGACGGAGTTCGCGGCCTCGCGAACCAGAAGCTGACACCGATCCTGGCCTTGAAGCTGGGGCAGGCGGCCGCCGAGGTGTTCACGGGCGACCGCGAATCCTTCGAGCGCCGCCCGCTCGCCATCATCGGACGCGACCCGCGCGTCTCCGGCGAGATGCTCGACGCCGCCATCGCCTCGGGCCTCGCCTCCCGCGGTGTCGACGTGCTGCGCGTGGGCGTGCTGCCCACCCCGGCCGTCGCTTTCCTTACCGATGATTACGGCGCGGACTTCGGCGTCATGATTTCCGCCTCGCATAACCCCATGCCGGACAACGGCATCAAGTTCTTCTCCGCAGGCGGCCGCAAGCTCCCAGATTCTATTGAGGATCAGATTCAGGCCCAGATGGACACGCTCACCGAGGAAGGGCCCACGGGCACGAAGCTCGGCCGCGTCATCACGGAAGCCCCTGACGCCCGTGAGCGCTACTTGAAGCACCTCGCGGAGTCCGTCACGGTGGACCTCACCGGCATCAAGGTCGTTGTCGACGCCGCCAATGGTGCCGCCTCCAAGGTTGCCCCGCGTGCCTACGAGGCCGCCGGTGCCGAGGTCATCGCCATCCACAACAAGCCGAATGCCTTCAATATCAACGAGGACTGCGGCTCCACCCACATCGAAAAGACGCAGGAAGCTGTTCGCGAGCACGGCGCCGACCTGGGCCTGGCCCACGACGGTGACGCTGACCGCTGCCTCGCCGTCGATGCTGAGGGCAACGTCGTGGACGGCGACCAGATTATGGCGCTGCTCGCCGTAGGCATGAAGGAAGAAGGCCGCCTGCGCGATAGCACGCTCGTCGCCACGGTCATGTCTAACCTGGGCCTCAAGCTGGCCATGAAGGAACAGAACATCACCGTCATCGAGGCCAACGTGGGCGACCGCTACGTCCTCGAGGAACTCGGCAAGGGTGACTTCTCGCTCGGCGGCGAGCAGTCCGGCCACGTCGTGCTCCCGGCCAATGCCACCACCGGCGACGGCACGCTCACGGGTCTCAACATCATGGCCCGCATGGCGAAGACCGGCAAGTCCCTCGCGGAACTCGCTTCTGTCATGACTGTCCTGCCGCAGGTCCTCATCAACGTACCGGTCGCCGATAAGACGACCATCATGAGCAACTCTGAGGTCCAGTCCGCCATCGTCGAGGCCGAGTCTGAGCTCGACGGCACCGGCCGCGTCCTCCTGCGCCCTTCGGGCACCGAGGAGCTCTTCCGCGTCATGGTCGAGGCTGCCGATGCTGAGCAGGCCCGCAAGGTCGCCGGCCGTCTCGCCGCCGTCGTCGCCGCGGCTTAAGCCCCAGCTTTCCGATGCCGCCTCGCGTCCGCGCGAGGCGGCCTTCGGCGTTTTCGGGCCATCGCGGCGCGCGTTCGGGTGCGTTGGAATGCTCTGTGCGGCGCTGACCATCAATCACGGCGGGCTGGGAACCTTTCGAGCGCTGTCACAGTCCAATAGGGGTGGATCAGAAAGACATACCGCTACCGCAGGAGGTTCCCAATGACTGATGTCTTCCTTGATGTGGGTGAGGCCTCGCGCGCACTCCAGTCCGTGGCTGAGGGTGTTCGCGCAAGCCACACGCAGCACGCCGCGCTCACCCCACACTTTCCACCCCACGCGGCCGGCAAGGCCTTCGCCGGGCATGCCGCGCGCCTTCAGGCTGCCTTCATGACGGTGCACGAGCGCGGCGCCCTGCGTTTCGCTCACGCCGAGTCCGTCGCGCAGGCGGCCGTAGCCCAGTTCACCGCCGTCGGTGCGGCGGACGACGCTAACGCTGCGCAACTCCGTGGCGTGGGAGGAGCGTTATGAGCACCGCCGTCGCCTCGCGCCTGGGCGACTACGGACGCTCCATCGCCTTGTTCCAAGCCGCGACGGGCGGCGCCTACAGCGGCCCGTCCATGCCGTTGGGGCTGCTCCAGGAACTCGTGGGCTCTGCCGATGGCATTGATACCGGCGCGCTGGTCTCGTCAGTCGAGGCAGCCGTCGGCGTCCAACGCGCCGGCAAAGGCGGCAAGAGCGGTGCGGGCTCCTCGGGATCGTCTTCCGGCTCCGGCGCGTGGAGCTTGCTGCGTGACGTCATTCAAAAACTCGGCGTCGAACTCGCCGCGGGCTCCATCTTCGAATTCCTCGGCAACATCGAAGGCCTCGGCTCCGCTGACGCGCAACAGCGCGAGGAGCTCGTGGACCAGGCAGGGGAGTGTGCCTCCGCCATTGACGATGTCGTCCACGTGTCAGAAACCTCCATCGAGGAAATCCTGGGCGCCGCCATCCCTCTACTCGGCACGCTCACCTCGCTCGTCTCCAAGATTCATCCGCTGGCGCGCGCTCTCGTGCCCATCATCGCTTCCGCGGGCGATGAGATTATCGAGCACACCAACGGACTGATCGCGCAGACCTGTCGCGACCGCGATGACACCATCGAGCGCTGCTACGACGCCCTCGAACACTGCTGTGAGCAGGCCTGCTCCACCGAGCTGCCCACCCGTGTTCCCGACGCTGCAACCTGTACTCCGCCGCCCGCATGCCCGACCCTCGCGCCCGTATCCGCGCCGCCGGCCTGCCCCACGCAGGATTCCATTTCCGGCACGGCTCCGGCTTCGGCACCCGCATCTGCGCCGGCTCCTGCGCCGCCCGCGCCGGTGACCCCGCCCTCTCCGGCAGCGCCGCCACCCGTCACCACACCCGCGAGCACCGCACCAGCATGCCCGCCGCCTGCGCCTTCCCAGCCTGCGCCTGCCGTTCCGACCCCGCCCTCTCCGGCAGCGCCGCCACCCGCGGAGTGTGCACCGCCTGCGCCGAATCAGCCACGTACGACGCCGAGCTCGACGCCGCCCACGCCACGTCCTGCCGTGGAGCCCCAATGCACTCCGCCAGCGCCTCATGAGTGCGAGTGCCCAGAGCCTGCGGAGGCCCATGATGACTGCGTCGACCGCCCCGCAACGCCAATGCCAGGACAGACGAAGCCTCCTGCCGATTGTGACACGGTGCCGGCGCAGGAGCCCGTGGTTGTCGAAGAGTGCCTTAAGGACGAACCAGTCGCGCCCGAGCCTGCCGTCGAGTGCGAGGTCGAAACGCAAAGCGACTGCGAGGAGACCGGTGTCGACATCGGCGCCCTGTGCTCTGGATTCCTTGGTGGCTTCGGCGTAGGTGTGGCCATCATCGGAACTGGCTTGCTCATCGCCGCGGCCGTGGACTTTGTCTCTCACCTCGAATTGCCTGATCTCGCTCCGGAACCCGCACCCGAGCCGGCCCCTGAGCCCGCGCCGCAGCCTGAGCGCGCACCAGAGCCGCCCGCTCCTGCCTCAGTGAAGAAGGAGGACGGTGTTTATACGCCGCCGGCTGAGCTAGACGACGTGCAAGAGCCTGCACCGCCGCCCAAGAAGCTGGCGCATATGGCAGGCACTACCGGTGCTGCGCAGGCAGGGGTGCCGGTCGCAGACACGCCCGCCCCTGCGGCGCCCGCGCAGTCCGATGCTTCACCCGCAGCTCCGTCCTCCGCACCAGCGCCCGCTGCGCCGGTGCCTCCTCCTGGAGGTTCGTCCTCTCGTGCTCGAAAGGCAGGTCAGTGGTAATGACTACGAACTTTGATGAATTCGCACGTGCCTTCCGCGAGCGGACTGCTCGCCGGCTTTTGGAATTTGAAAAGACGCTGGCGAAGGCACAAGACGATATTGAGAAGGCCGTGCACGACGCCCGCGATGAAGTGCGCCAGCGCCCGCCCAGCCACGCGAACGGTCCTGTGGAAGCACCCGCGGAGACTCGGCATGCAGCCGGTGCACGTCCGTATGCGGCGCATCAGACCCGTGGCACTCAAGGTCGCGTGAAATCGGTGTTGCGCCGGCAGTAGTGTTATGTCCGTAGAGATAAGTCGAACCCCGCGTCCCTCGCATCGTTGTGATGCCAGGAACGTGGGGTTCGGCGTTGTCGCGGAAGTGCCGCGAAGCACAAGGGCCTAGTGGTACTGATCGGCCTTCTCTGCGAGCTCCTCACCCAGCAGGGAGTGCACACCCTTGGCCGTAGCGTCTGCCTCGGCGAAGTCGGAGTACTTCTTCTCATTGCCCAGCGTGGCGAGGAGGAAGCCGACGAGCAGCGCGCGGGCGGTCTCACGCGGACCGGACTGGAAGATGCCGGTACCGAACGCCAGCTTTTGCATGGTGTTTTCTGCGAAGCCCGGTTGTGTGCCCTTGTCGAGCTCGCGGTAGACGGCCGTGCCGCCCCAGCTCTGTGCGAGCTTGGCCGGGTTGCCCGCGGAGAGGAAGTCATCCAACTTGGAGCCGATGACGAGTCCCGGTGCCTGCACCGAGCGGGCAGCGGTTGTCGCGGAAGGCGAGACCGTGGCGGGGTAGAGGGCGCCCACGGCACGCACCTTTTCGTTATTGGCTGCTGCGAGCACTGCGGCACCGCCGCCCATGCCGTGGCCCACCATGCCCAAGCGGCCCGGGGAGACGGTGATATTGCCCTGACCCAGCTTCACGCCCGCGGCAATCTGCAGTGCGGATTCCATGTCGGCGACGAGGCCGCGGACGTTGGGCACCAAGCCATTTTCGGTGTCCGGTGCAACGACCACAATGCCCCAACTGGCCAGGTGGCGCAGCGTGGAGTGGTAATGCTTGATATTCGTGCGCCAGTCGTGACCAAAGGCCACGGCAGGCAGTGCTTTCCCCTCAGCAGGGGTGTACACCTTGCCTTCAAGGCCGGCGTAGGAAAGATCGCCAGTAAGAACGCGGTACGGGCCACGCTTGGACAGGGTCGCTAGATGCTTCTTCAAATTCGCAGACACGCTACCCAGGATAGAGGAAGAAGTGTAGGCATTGGGCGCAAAGAGCGATAGAAGCGATTTTTGCATCGAGTCAGCACAAGGGCGGGCACGTAGAGGGGTGATTTTCGTTCCCCAAGTGCCTACTCCTCTATATAGGGGATTATCAGGTAACATCTGCAACTATGTGTGGAATTGTTGGATACGTCGGTCACTACTCTGATGACCGCGAATACTTTGCCCTTGACGTTATTCTCGAGGGATTGCGTCGACTCGAATACCGCGGCTATGACTCTGCTGGTATCGCAGTCTTCGCGGATGGAGAAATCGGGTGGCGCAAGAAGGCCGGTAAGGTCGCTGCTCTCGAGCAGGAGATCGCGGCACGCCCGCTCAAGGACTCCGTCTTGGGTATCGGCCACACCCGCTGGGCAACCCACGGTGGTCCAACGGATCTCAACGCGCACCCGCACGTTGTCGATGGCGGCAAGCTGGCCGTCGTCCACAACGGCATCATCGAGAACTTCGCCGAGCTCAAGTCCGAGCTCACGGCGAAGGGCCACAACTTCGTGTCGGAGACCGACACCGAGGTCGCTGCGACGCTGCTGGGAGACATCTTCCACAACGAGGCCAACGGTGACCTCACCCGCGCTATGCAGCTCACCGGCCAGCGCCTCGAGGGTGCGTTCACCCTCTTGGCCGTTCATACCGAGCAGGCAGACCGCATCGTCGCTGCCCGCCGCGACTCGCCGCTGGTTATCGGCCTGGGCGAGGGCGAGAACTTCCTGGGCTCGGACGTCTCCGGCTTCATCGACTACACCAAGTCCGCCGTCGAGATGGCCAACGACCAGGTCGTGACCATCACGGCCGACGAGGTCACCATCACCGACTACAACGGCAACCCGGCCGAGGGCAAGCCGTTCGAAATCAAGTGGGATGCCGCCGCTGCCAAGAAAGATGGCTTCAGCTCCTTCATGGAGAAGGAAATCCATGACCAGCCGGCCGCCGTGCGCGACACGCTGCTCGGCCGCTTTGACGAGCAGGGCAAGCTCACGCTCGACGAGGTGCACATCGACGAGTCGATCCTTAAGTCCATCGACAAGATCATCGTCATCGCCTGCGGTACCGCCGCCTACGCTGGCCACGTGGCCCGCTACGCCATCGAGCACTGGTGCCGTATTCCTACCGAGGTCGAGCTCGCTCACGAGTTCCGTTACCGCGACCCGATCGTCAACGAGAAGACCCTCGTTGTCGCGCTGTCCCAGTCGGGTGAGACCATGGATACCCTCATGGCCGTGCGCCACGCACGCCAGCAGGGTGCGAAGGTCATCGCCATCTGTAACACGCAGGGTTCCTCCATCCCGCGCGAGGCAGACGCTGCGCTCTACACCCACGCTGGCCCGGAGATTGCCGTTGCGTCCACGAAGGCGTTCCTGGCGCAGATCACCGCGACCTACCTGCTCGGCCTCTACCTGGCGCAGCTGCGCGGCAACATGTTCGCCGATGAGGTCCAGAACGTCATCTCTGAACTGCATGCCATGCCGGACAAGGTTCAGAAGGTCATCGACCAGGAAGACCAGGTCTACGCGCTGTCCAGGTCCATGTCGGATGCAGACTCCGTGCTCTTCCTTGGCCGCCACGTGGGCTTCCCGGTCGCGCTCGAGGGCGCGCTCAAGCTCAAGGAGATCGCGTACCTGCACGCTGAGGGCTTCGCCGCCGGCGAGCTCAAGCACGGCCCGATCGCTCTTATCGAGGAAGGCCAGCCGGTCTTCGTTATCGTGCCGTCCCCGCGCGGCCGCGACTCGCTGCACTCTAAGGTCGTCTCCAACATCCAGGAGATCCGTGCCCGCGGCGCGATTACCATCGTCATCGCCGAAGAGGGCGACGAGGCAGTGGAGGCCTACGCCAACCACATCATCCGCATCCCGGAGGCACCCACGCTCATGCAGCCGCTGCTCGCCACCGTGCCCCTGCAGATCTTCGCGTGCGGCGTCGCCACCGCGAAGGGCTACGACGTGGACCAGCCGCGTAACCTGGCCAAGTCCGTGACGGTCGAGTAATCGCGCACGAGCGCTCGCAACTCGTATGAGTCGCGTGGAAATTCACGATTTTCGCGCAACTCATACGAGTTTTGTGTTTTCGCGGTCCAGCAGTCCGTGCTCGCGGGTAACAGTGGCACAATAGACGCCATGTCACAGTCCACTGTTCAGCCCCCACTTCGCACCCGCGTCGACTTGGGCGCGATTGCGCACAACGTTTCCACCATCAAGGACATGGTGGGGCCGGACGTCAACCTCATGGCCGTCGTCAAGGCGGATGCCTACGGCCATGGCGCGTTGGAGGTTGCGCGCGCCGCCGAGCGCGCGGACGCCTTTGGCGTAGCGACGGTGGCGGAGGCGCTGGAGTTGCGCGAAGGGGGCATCGGCAAGCCCATTTGCGCGTGGATCTGGAATCCGGAGGACGATGTGTCCACCCCGTTGGCCGCGCGCGTTGACCTGGCTATTCCGAGCCTGCGGCACCTGGGGGTGCTCATCGAGGCGCAGGTGCCGGCACGCGTGTACCTCAAGATCGAGACGGGCTTGCACCGCGCGGGCCTGGATCCGGCTGAGTGGGAGGAGGCCTTCGCGCTCGCCCGCGACGCAGAGCACCTCGAGGTGCTCGGGCTCATGTCGCACCTGGCGTGCGCAGACGAGCCGGAGAATGACTACACAGATTTCCAGGCCGCGAATTTTGCCCGGGCCCTCGAGCAGGCGCGCGCGGCGGGCCTGGAGTGCCCCGTTAACCACCTGTGTAATACGCCGGGCACGTTCACGCGGCCTGACCTGCGCTACGAGCAGGTGCGCGTCGGCCTGGGCATCTACGGCTTGGAGCCCATCCCCGGCCAGGACCATGGCTTGATTCCCGCCATGACGTGGGCGGCGACCACGATGGCCGTCAAGCCCATCGCGGCGGGGGAGGGCACCTGCTACACCATGACGTGGCATGCGGAGCGCGATGGCTACCTCGCCAACGTGCCGGTGGGCTACGCAGACGGCCTGCCGCGCGCGTTCCAGGGCAAGCTCCAGGTGGGCATTGGCGGACACCTCTATCCGCAGGTGGGTCGCGTGTGCATGGACCAGATTGCCGTTGACCTCGGCGACAACCCGCACGGCGTGCGCCCCGGCGACGAGGCCATTATCTTCGGAGGGGGCGGCATGTCCGCCACGGAGCTTGCCGATGCCGCCGGCACCATCAACTACGAAGTCATTTGCCGCCCCACGGGGCGCACCGTCCGCCAGTACGTGGGAGGAACACATGCGTAGCAGTTTTCCGCAGGAGGGCCGCCGCCAGTTCGCGACGGCGGCTGACACCCAGGCCTTCGGCGAGGAGCTCGGAGCGGCATTGGAGGCGGGCGACCTAGTCATCCTCGACGGGCCGCTGGGCGCGGGGAAGACGACGCTGACACAAGGCATCGCGCGCGGCATGGGTGTCAAGGGGCGCGTGACGTCCCCGA
Organism: Corynebacterium sp. CMW7794; assembly: GCF_001563605.1. NCBI lineage: Bacteria > Bacillati > Actinomycetota > Actinomycetes > Mycobacteriales > Corynebacteriaceae > Corynebacterium > Corynebacterium sp. CMW7794. Next base: position 23,644 of record NZ_KQ961733.1, on the reverse strand, counting down.
CCTTCGTCATCGCCCGCGAGCATCGGTCGCTGGGGGAGGGACCGGCGCTCGTCCACGTCGACGCGTACCGTCTCCTCGACGATTTCGGGGCGGGCTCCGGCGACCCGCTGGGAGACCTCGACGCGCTCGACCTGGACACGGAGCTTGAGGACGCTGTCGTCGTCGCAGAATGGGGTGGCGGATTGTTAGCCCAACTGTCAGACGCGTACCTCTTTGTGGGGCTGGATCGTGAACCTGAGAATCGGACAGAAACAGGCGCAGATACACGCGAAATCACGTGGCGCTGGGTAAACGCGGGAAATTAAGCTATCAAGTACAGGCGTCCTGTAGGCGACCTATATAAGTGATAAGTATCCCATAGTCCCAGGTTGACGCGGGATTATTGATTAAGTCAAACTGGGATGGTGTTAAATTTCCTCGCATCCAATCCGCTCTTCGCGCTGTTTCTCATCATGGCGGTCGGCCTGGTGATCGGAAAAGTAAAGGTATTCGGAATCTCCCTCGGCGCCGCAGCCGCCATGTTTGTTGCGTTGGGTTTGTCTACGGCAAACCCCGACATCCAGATTCCGGCCTTTGTCTACCAATTTGGTCTCGCCATCTTCGTCTACGCCATTGGTTTGGGATTCGGCCCGTCCTTCGTCCGCGACTTTAGGAAGCGCGGCTGGAAGCTGACGGTCTTTATGATCGGCATGCTCATCGCGCTCGTTGCCGTGGGCTACCTCCTCATCACTGTCTTCCACCTCAAGGTCCCCGTCGCCGTGGGTATGTTCGCCGGCTCCCTGTCGTCCACGCCTGGTATGGCTGCTGTTGTCGACATGCTCGGCAACTCCGAGCCCGTCGTCGGCTACTCGCTGGCGTACCCGGGCGCGGTCATCGGCGCGATCATCGTCGCTGCCGCGGGCGCCATTATCCTCAAGGTCGACCACGAAAAAGATGCGCGCGATGAGGGCATGGTTCCTTCGCCGCTCATCTGGAAGGCGGTTAAGCTCACGCGCGACTTCCCGGACACCGCGGGCCACATCGACCGCGTCACCGGACAGACGGTCGTCGCCACCCGTTTCATCCCAGACGCTGACCACCACCGTCTCGCCATCCCGGAAATGCCGCTCGAAAAGGGCGCGGTCTTTATGATCAACGGCACCGAAGAGGCCGTCAACGCCGCCATCGAGGTCCTGGGCGTGGAAGAAGACGTCGAGCTCACCGAGGACGCTGGCCTGCTCTACACCCGCGTCACGGTCTCCAACCCGGAGATTGCCGGTAAGCGTATTCGCGACATCAAGGCGCTGGACCATGGCTTCATCATCGCGCGCGTGCGCCAAGGCGATATCGACATCGTCCCGCACGCGGATACCGTCCTTAACTACTCGGACCGCGTCCGCGTCGTCACCGCTCCGGAGCGCCTTCCCGCCGTCAAGAGCTATCTCGGTAACTCCGAGTCCGCACTGGGCAACGCTGACCTGCTGTCCATGTCCATCGGCCTGACCCTCGGTATGCTGCTTGGCCTTATCCCGATTCCGATCCCCGGCGGTACGACGCTGCAGCTCGGCTTCGGTGGCGGCCCCATCGTCATGGGTCTCTTCCTCGGTTACTTGAACCGCACCGGTTCCATCAACTGGCAGATGCCGTTCCACACGCGCCAGGCCCTGTCGACCCTCGGCCTCACCTTGTTCCTCGCGGGCGTCGGTACCTCCGCAGGCGCCTCCTTCCGCGCGGCGCTGACGGACCCGGCATCGCTCAAGGTCATGGGCGTCGGCCTCATCATCACCCTCATCTCTGCCATCGGCATTGGGCTTATCGGCATGCTCGTCTTCCGCCTCAAGTGGGACGAGGCCATGGGTTGTGCTGCCGGCATGACCACCAACCCCGCGGTGTTCAGTTACCTGCAGGGCCAGACGAAGACGGACCTCGCCAACCGCGGCTGGGCCACGGTCTATCCCACGACGATTATCGGCAAGATTATCGCCTCGCAGGTGCTCCTCGTCCTTCTCATGTAAAACCAATCGCTTATGACCCCGTCGCGTCCCCGTTACGCGGCGGGGTTTCGACATGCTTGTGGCCTGGCGAGTACCATTTAGGGAAGTTTGCACCCCCATGTACTCGCATTTATTAAGGAGCGCACCCCTTTATGAATAAGGTCGGCCAAGCCATTACCACCCTTGTCATTGGTCTTTTCGCCATCGCCCTCGTGGGCATGATTGCGATGAGCGCCACGCGCCCGGCCCAGCCGGTCGACCGTACCTTCGCCGAGGCCGTCGAGACCATCGACGACGCGAACCTCAATGCCACTGCGCTCGCCGTCGCCGACGTGTATGGCGAACAGTGGGTCCAGTTCCTCAACCTGTGCCCGGGCACCACCCCGGACGATATCCGCAACGGTCTTCAGGTCAACCCGGAGGACCTCGGCATTACCGAGACCGTCCCGGCAGGCACCAACTACATCGTGGCGATGAACACGGACCAGCAGTTCTACGCGGAGAAGATCTCCATGGACAAGGTCGACATCTGCACCACCGTGGGCCAGCTGCCAATGTCCAACGCCGCGTCCATGATTCCGCTCGCCAAGACGCCTGAGGGCCAGTGGGTGTTCGCGGGCTAATGCGCGTTCTCGCTCTCGACACCGCCACGACCGATCTGGTCACCGGCCTCGTCGATCCTTCTGATCCCGCCGCCCCCCGCGAGCGGATCGTCACCGACACCCGCGCGCATAATGAGCAGCTCGTGCCCACCGTCGAGGCCTTGCTTGCCGATGCCTCCTTGACCTACGCCGACCTCGACGCCCTCGCCGTCGGCTGTGGTCCCGGCCCCTTTACCGGTCTGCGCGTGGGCATGGCGACCGCCCAGGCCTTTGGCCAGGCCCTCGGCATTCCTGTGGTGGGCGTGTGCTCCCACGACGCCATCGCGCACCAGCTCGCCGCCCTCGGCGAGTCCGGCACGTGGCTCATCGCCACCGATGCCCGCCGCAAGGAGGTTTATTGGGCGACCTATGAGCTCGCGGGGGACGGAGTCCACCGCCTCACCGAGCCCTCCGTCTCCAAGCCGGAAGCGCTCGCTGAGGAGCTCGGCGACATCACCGTCGACCACATCGTGATCCCCGAGGCCATCGCCCCGCGCTTGCCCGAGGCGCTCGCCGCGCTCCCGCGCGAATGGGACACCCCGCGCCCCGCAGGGCTCGTCGCCGCCGCAGCTGCCGATGCCGCCTCCCGCGGCCAGTCGCTCACCACACCCGCCGCCGACGTCCCGCCGCTCGTGCCGCTCTACCTGCGCCGCCCCGACGCCGTGCCGCCGAAGCCCACGCCGCGCTCGGCAGCCCTCCCGCCGCTGCCGCAGGATTCTTCTGAGGCGAAGTAGATGTTCCTGCGCGAACTCACCGACGCTGACGCCCCGCGCTGTGCCGAGCTCGAAGTCCAGCTCTTTCCGGGGGAGACCCCGTGGAGCACCGAGGTCTTCCTCGCCGACTTCGCTCAGCCGCACACGTTTTACTTCGGCGTCCAAGACGGCGAGCCCGACGGGGACGGCGTGCTTCTCGGCTACGCCGGGCTCGCCATGATGGGACCCGTCGCCACCCCGGAATTCGAAATACTGACCATCGGCACCGCGCCCGAGGCCCAGCGCCGCGGCGTCGGCCGGCTCATGATGGAAAATATCTGCCACATCGCGGACCTCAAGGACGCGCCTGTATTCCTCGAAGTCCGCGTGGGCAATGACCCCGCCATTCGTATGTACGAGGCCTTCGGCTTCGAGCTGATGGGTCTGCGCCGCAATTACTACCAGCCGTCCGGCGCCGACGCCCACACCATGAAGCGCGCAGCGTGCGCCGCTGGTGCGTCGCACGATAACACTGAAAAGGAATAAACATGTTGGTCCTGGGAATTGAATCCTCCTGCGACGAGACCGGCGTAGGCATCGTCGAGCTCGACGGCGACGGGTACATGGATATCCGCGCCGACCAGGTCGCCTCGTCCATGCAGCAGCACGCCCGCTTCGGCGGCGTCGTGCCCGAGATCGCCTCGCGTGCGCACCTCGAGGCCATGCCGCAGGTCATGCGTGCCGCGCTCGACGAGGCCGGTATCGACAAGCCCGACGCCGTCGCCGCGACCGTGGGACCGGGACTGGCTGGCGCGTTGTTGGTGGGGGCATCGGCAGCCAAGGCGTACGCCGCAGCCTGGGGCGTGCCCTTCTACGGCGTCAACCACCTCGGCGGTCATGTTGCCGTCGCTAACCTCCAGGGGCAGAAGCTGCCGCACTCCATCGCGCTGCTCGTCTCCGGCGGCCACACGCAGATTCTCGAGGTCGACGCCGTGGGAAAGCCCATGCGCGAGCTCGGCACGACCCTCGATGACGCCGCCGGCGAGGCCTACGACAAGGTCTCGCGCCTGCTCGGCCTGGGCTACCCGGGCGGCCCGGTCATCGACAAGCTAGCGGCCCAAGGCGAAGCGAATATCAACTTCCCGCGCGGTCTTTCCCGTGCCGAGGACCTGCGCGGTGAACACCGATACGACTTCTCGTTCTCCGGCCTGAAGACCTCCGTCGCCCGCTACGTGGAGAAGGCCGAGCGCGAGGGCCGCGTCGTCTCCGTCGAGGACATATGCGCGTCCTTCCAGGAGGCCGTCGCGGACGTACTCACGCACAAAGCGATGCTCGCCCTTGAAGACACCGGCGCGAAGGTCATGCTGCTCGGTGGCGGCGTCGCGGCGAACTCTCGCCTGCGTTCGCTCGCGGCGCAACGCTGCGCGGCCGCCGGCGTCGAGCTGCGCGTCCCGCCGTTCCGCCTGTGCACGGACAATGGCGTGATGATCGCCGCCGTCGCCGCCCAGCTCATCCACGAGGGTGCGCAGCCTTCGGGTCTGGCCTGCGGTACGGACACGGCGCTCGAGGTCGAAACGCCGCTCGTCCTGCCGGTGGGGTAGCGGCCGACGCTGTGTTCCTTACACAGCGTTTGTACTCGATAGTGTCGACGTAACACTTCGAGGCCAGTCGTAGTAAACGACATCCGTGACTGCCACTTTCGCGCGCCTCGTTGAGGGTTTTCTTCCTTCCACAAGTCTGAGGACGTGTCCGTGACCACCCCGGTGGAAGGATAAAGCTCGGCCATGGGCGGCTCTTCGTTTTCGGGGAACGGCGGAGCGCGGCGTTGTACATGTATGTGAGAATGAATGTTCTCGGCGCGCGAAATTGCTCTCTGGGCGGTACGGTTTACATGATCCCGCCCCTTTCGCAAGGAGACATACTATGACCACCGGCTACCTCGTTAACCCGGACCTCACCCGCCGCCAGATCGACTTCGAGCTTGAGCACGCCCAGCAGTTCCTGGGCGGTGCTACGGAAGACCGCGTGGCCGTGGCTTTCCAGGATGACGGCTCGACGTACGCGGCACTGTTCAACCCGAATGCAAAGGCGGAGGGCGCCGAGCCGAACCCGGTGGCCTCGCTCGCGCGCAACGCCGCGGCGACGGGCAACTCGGCCTTCCTCCAGGATCCCATCCGTGCCATCTGCGGCCCGGTGATCTTCGTCGACGCCGAGGGGCAGGACGAGCCTATCGATGTCGTCATTGCCGCCGTGGAAAACGGCGTGCGCGCGGTGAAGAACTACCGCGAAGACCAGCCGGAGGAATACCAGCTGTGGCGCGCTGCGGTCATGAACTCCGACAAGCAGCTCTAACTCGTCCGGCGAGAATGCTCGCCCCCACAATCGGCCCGTCGCCCGCGTGATAAGCGCAGGTGGCGGGCCGTTCGCGCAGGGCGAACTTCCTGGCACTCGTTTGTGTTGAGAGCTAGCAGTCACGGGGGTAGAGTGCTAGGAAGGTTGTTTGACTCACAGTTGTTCACCCGCGACGACGGCTGTGCTGGCAGAAAAGAATGCAACCGGCACATACAACTACACTGATTCATTTCGAAAGGATCATCATGGCAAACATCAAGCCGCTGGAAGACAAGGTCCTCGTCCAGATCGTCGAAGCTGAGACCACCACCGCCTCTGGCCTGGTTATCCCGGACTCCGCCAAGGAGAAGCCGCAGGAGGCTACCGTCGTGGCCGTCGGCCCGGGCCGCACCAACGACAAGGGCGAGGTCATCCCGGTCGGCGTCAAGGAGGGCGACGTGGTCGTGTTCTCCAAGTACGGCGGAACCGAGCTGAAGTACGACGGCCAGGAGTACCTGCTGCTGTCGGCTCGCGACCTGCTCGCCGTCGTCGAAAAGTAGGCCCGTATGCCCAAACTTATTGCATTCGATCAGGAGGCTCGCGCGGGCATTCAGCGCGGCGTGGACACGCTTGCCGATGCCGTCAAGGTCACCCTCGGCCCCCGCGGCCGCAACGTTGTCTTGTCGAAGGCTTTTGGCGGCCCGACCGTCACCAATGACGGTGTGACCATCGCCCGCGACATCGATCTGGACGATCCGTTTGAGAATCTCGGTGCCCAGCTCGTGAAGTCCGTGGCTGTGAAGACCAACGACATCGCCGGTGACGGCACCACGACGGCGACGCTGCTCGCCCAGGCGCTCGTCTACGAGGGCCTGCGCAACGTGGCCGCCGGCGCCAACCCGGTCGAGCTCAACCGCGGTATTCAGGCCGCGGCGGAGAAGGCCGTGGAAGAGCTGAAGAAGCGCGCCACGCCGGTCGCGTCCTCGCGCGATATCGCGCAGGTCGCCACCGTCTCCTCCCGCGACTCGGAGGTCGGCGAGATGGTCGCCGGCGCCATGGATAAGGTGGGCAAGGACGGCGTCGTTACCGTCGAGGAGTCCCAGTCCATGGAGTCCACGGTCGACGTGACCGAGGGTATTTCTTTCGACAAGGGCTACCTCTCCCCGTACTTCGCGACGGAAGAGGAGACCTACAACGCGGTCCTCGACAACGCCGCAATCCTGCTGGTGCGCAACAAGATCTCCTCGCTGCCGGACTTCCTGCCGCTGCTCGAGAAGATCGCTGAGTCCTCCCGCCCGACGCTCATCATTGCCGAGGATATCGAGGGCGAGCCGCTTCAGGCACTCGTCGTCAACTCCATCCGCAAGACCCTTAAGGTCGCCGCCGTCAAGGCGCCGTACTTCGGCGAGCGCCGCAAGGGCTTCATGGATGACCTGGCTGTCGTCACCGGCGCCACCGTCGTCGACCCGGAGGTGGGCATCAACCTCAACGAGGTCGGTCTCGAGGTGCTGGGTTCTGCACGCCGCGTCACCGTCTCCAAGGAAGACACCGTCATCGTCGACGGTGCTGGCACCAAGGAGGCCGTCGAGGAGCGCCGCGAGCAGCTGCGCCGCGAGATTGAGCGCACGGACTCCACGTGGGACCGTGAGAAGCTCGAGGAGCGCTTGGCCAAGCTGTCCGGCGGTGTCGCGGTCATCCGCGTCGGCGCTGCAACCGAGACCGAGGTCAACGAGCGCAAGCTCCGCGTCGAGGACGCCATCAACGCGGCCCGCGCAGCTGTCGAGGAAGGCGTCATCGCTGGCGGCGGCTCCGCACTCGTCCAGATTTCCGCTGAGCTCGACAAATTCGCCGAGGACTTCGAGGGCGAGGCCAAGATCGGCGTGCTCTCCGTGGCCCGCGCGCTCACGCGCCCGGCCTACTGGATTGCCCAGAACGCCGGCCTGGACGGCTCCGTCGCCGTCGCGCACGTCGCTGACCTTGCCAACGGCGAGGGCCTCAACGCCGCGACGCTCGAGTACGGCAACCTCATCGAGCAGGGCATCATCGACCCGGTGAAGGTGACGCACTCCGCCGTCGTCAACGCGACGTCCGTCGCACGCATGATTCTCACGACCGAAGCCTCGGTCGTGGAGAAGCCTGCCGAGGAGACCCCGGCCCCCGCCGCCGGTCACCACCACTAATTAATCGGCTCGCCGCCAGCCCCGTCCACCCGTGGACGGGGTTGCACGCGTTTTATGATGATGCACGTGCATGATTTCATCCGTGTGACCGGCGCGCGCGATAACAACCTGCGCGGCGTCTCCGTCGACATCCCCAAGCGCCAGCTCACCGTCTTCACCGGCGTGTCGGGCTCCGGCAAGTCCTCTCTCGTTTTCGACACCATCGCCGCGGAGTCGCAGCGCCTGGTCAACGAGACCTACCCCGGCTTCGTCCAGGGCTTCATGCAATCCCTGCCGCGCCCGGATGTCGACCGCCTGGAGGGGCTCACCGCCGCCGTCATCGTGGGGCAGGAGCCCATGGCCGCCAACGCGCGCTCGACGTTTGGTACCGCCACGGACATCACGCCGGCGCTGCGCGTGCTCTTCTCCCGCGCCGCCGAGCCCCGCGCGGGCGGCCCCGGCGCCTACTCTTTCAACGTGCCCTCCGTCTCTGCCCAAGGCGGCATGTCCGTCAACGGAAAGAAGAAGAAGGAGCTCACGCGATTCGAGAGGACCGGCGGCATGTGCCCCACGTGCGAGGGCCGCGGCACCGTCTCCGACATCGATCTTTCCGCCGTCGTGGACGAATCGCTCTCCCTTGACGACGGCGCCATCCTCCTACCCGGCCTCAAGGTCGGCTCGTGGACGTGGAAGGCCTACACCCAGTCCGGCCTCTATCCCACGGACGTCCCCGTCCGCGAGTTCACCGAGGAACAGCGGCACGCGCTGCTTGAACTCGACGGCATCAAGACGAAGCTCAACGGCATCAACGTGAGCTACCAGGGCCTGCTGCCTCGCATGCGCGGCTCGATGCTCGCCAAGGACCCGGCGAGTCTCCAGAAGCACGTCCGAGAGTTCGTCGAGCGCGCCGTCCAGTTCGTGACCTGCCCCGCCTGCGAGGGCACGCGCCTGGCTCAGCACGCCCGCCACTCACAGCTCGCAGGTAAGTCCATCGCAGACGTCTGCGCGCTCGAGCTTTCCGATGCCCTCGCCTGGCTCGACGCCCTCAGTCTGCCGCAGGTCGCCCCGCTCGTCGACTCCATCGCGCAGTCCCTGCGCAACGCCATCGAGCTGGGGCTAGGTTATCTCACGCTCGACCGCCCAGCGGGCACGCTGTCTGGTGGCGAGGCGCAGCGCACCCGCATGGTGCGACACCTCTCATCGGCGCTCACGGATGCCACCTACGTCTTCGACGAGCCGACCGTCGGCCTTCACCCGCACGACATCGCGCGGCTCGGCCGCCTGCTGCTCGCGCTGCGCGACAAGGGCAACACCGTCCTCGTCGTCGAGCACAAGCCGGAAATTATCGAGCTCGTCGATTACGTCGTGGATCTCGGACCCGGCGCCGGCAGTGAGGGCGGCGAAATCATGTTCGCCGGCACCGTCGCCGAGTTGCGCGCAGTCGCCGCCGCTGGCGCGTCGGCGGAGTCTGCAACGAGCCGTCACCTCGCCGACCGCGCCCACTTTAAAGACACCGTGCGCGAGCCCACCGGCGCCATCGAGGTCCGCGGCGCGTCGAAGAATAATCTGCGCGACGTCGACGTCGACATCCCGCGCGGCGTCTTCACGTGCATCACAGGCATCGCGGGCTCCGGCAAGTCCTCACTCATGGACTGCCTGCCGGGTTCGTTCCTGCTCGTGGACCAGAAACCCATCAAGGGCTCGCGCCGCTCCAATCCCGCGACGTACACCGGCGCGCTCGATTCCATCCGCAGCGCCTTTGCCAAGGCCAATGGCGTCAAACCCGCGCTCTTCTCCGCGAACTCTGAGGGCGCGTGCCCGAACTGCAACGGCGCCGGCACGGTCTTCGTCGAACTCGGCTTCATGTCCGGCGTCGACGTGCCCTGCGAAGTCTGCGAAGGCCGACGCTTCGCCGACGCCGTCCTCGACTTCCGGCTCACCGCCGGCGAGGAGTCACTCACTATCGCAGACGTCCTCGAGCTGCCCGCCGCCCGCGCCGCCGAGTTCCTCCGCGCCGCGAAGGTCACCGCCGCCGCGCGCATCTGCGACGACCTCGTCGCCGTGGGGCTTAGCTACCTCACGCTCGGACAGTCGCTCACCACGCTCTCGGGCGGCGAGCGTCAGCGCCTCAAGCTCGCGGTCCACCTCGGCGAACTCGCCACAGCGCGCCGCGCGAAGAAGGCGCCCGCCGATCCCGTCGACGTCATCGTCCTCGACGAGCCGACTACCGGCCTCCATCTCGCGGACATCGACACGCTCGTGCGGCTCATCGACCGCTTCGTCGATGAGGGCATGACCGTCATCGCGGTCGAACACCACCTCGCCGTCGTCGCGCGCGCCGACCACGTCATCGATCTCGGTCCCGGCGCCGGCAGCGCCGGCGGCCGCGTTATCGCGCAGGCAAGCCCCCGCGCACTCGCCGCCGACCCCGGCGACAGTCTCACCGGAAAGTATCTGGCGACGTATGTCGAGGGGGCATCGGCAAGCTAGACGGTGACCTTGGCGCGGTTGCGGCGGGAACGCAGCGCAATGGTGCGCTCGGTCTCGCTCATGCCGCCCCACACGCCGTAAGGCTCAGCCGAGGCGAGCGCATGCTCGCGGCACAGCTCAATGACGGGGCAGCCGCTGCAAATCGCCTTGGCACGGTTCTCGCGCTGGGCACGCGCGCGGCCGCGCTCGCCGTCCGGATGGTAGAAAACGTCCGAGTTCTCGCCACGGCACGCGCCGTGCAATTGCCACTCCCACAGCTCGGAAGTAGGTCCCGGCAGGAATTGAGGCTGAGCCACGTTCCTTCTGTCTCCTTGTGTTAGACCTTCACGCATCGCGGCGTGTCGTACGAGATAGGAAGTGTCTACCCGCGACATGAACGGTTGTTGAACCGTGGGTTGCCTTCGCATGGCGTGCGGTGTGCGGCGCCGCGCCGGAGGGGGTCTACCTGCGAAGATAAGAAAGGTTAAAGATTGGTGAATTTTCCTCCTTCTTTAAAACCCACGCGGCTGTTTGTGTTTCTTTCACGAGATTGTGCCAATATGTTAAAAGCTGGGAACGACTTTCGCGTGAGGGATGGTGACAAGTGAGCGACACCGACTCTGAGCTCGACGGCCTGGTGCCGTTGGCCGTTGACGGTAATAAACGTGCGCTGCAGAAGCTTCTCGCGATTATTTATCCGCAGGTGCTGCGCTATTGCCGTGCGCGCATTGGCGGCGGGCGTCAGCCCACGGCCGAAGACGTGACGCAGGAAATCTGCCTCGCCGTCTCCACCGCCATTTCTGGCTACGAAGACAAAGGACGCCCGTTTATGGCGTTCGTCTACGGCATCGCGTTTAACAAGGTGACAGATGCGCACCGAGCGATGGGTCGTGACCATTCCCTGCCCACCGAGGACGTCCCGGATTTCACTGCGACGGAGAACACTCCCGAGGAAGCGGCTTTAGAAGCCGACGGAAGTAACAAGGTGCGCGCGTTGCTCGATACATTAAGCGACAAGGCCCGCGACATCGTTATTCTCCGCGTCTTCGTCGGTCTCTCCGCAGAAGAGACGGCGGAGATCGTCGGTTCAACTCCAGGCGCGGTCCGTGTTGCGCAGCATCGTGCGCTATCCCAACTGCGTAAAGCCGTTTCCTCTCAGCAGGCTGAGCGCGCGTGATTTCATTAATATTTTATATCCAGGAAAGGAGTGAGCTGAATGGCTAAGCGCAATGATGCGGAGACCCAAGACATCGCCGCACAGCTCCAGCCGCTCGTCGATGACGACGCATTCCTCACCGAACTTTCCTTGGGCAACGATCCCTCAGCGGGCGACGACCCGCTGGCAGCGCTGTTCCTCGAACTGCGTGACGAAGTCGAGGCTCCCATGCCGCCAGCACCCGTTGTTGAGGGCGCGGACCAAGAGCCCGAAGTAATCTCTCTTGCTGCCGCGCGGCGTCGCCGTCGCGTCAGCCCCTGGGCCTCCGGTCTTATCGGGGCTGCCGCTGCGACCGTGCTTCTCGCGGGGTCTGGCGCTGTGATCTATAACGCCGGTCCCGGCTCGCCGCTTCATGGTCTCAACGAGTCCGTCTTTGGTAAGTCGCAGGACGCTGCAGAGGTGGAGCTCGCCTCCTCGCTCGAGGAGATGCAGGACAAGGTTGCCCAAGGCGATATCGAGGGCGCGCGTGCCGTACTGTCCGATACGCGCAAGAAGCTCAAGGATCCGTCTCCTGAGGTCGTGGCCAAGCTGGAGGCCGCTGAAAAGCGTCTCGAGCAGCAGCGCAGCCAGAAAATCACGGTGACGGTTACCGTGACGCCCCCGGCTTCCGATGCCCCCTCGTCCACCGCCGAGCCCGGCACCGTCACGCAGACCCTCGTCCAGACGGAAACCGTCCAGGCTCCGAGCCAAGGCGAGGAAGGCATCGGTTCGACTGAGCCGTCCGTGGACGGAGGTACGTCGGCGACGCAGGCCCCGGAACCGCTGCAGACGGAGACCGCCGTGGCCGATGATCCGAACATGGGCGTCTCCAACGGCGGTAACTCCGGTAACGCGGGCAATTCTGCTGCCGATGCCGTCCGTGACGCCAACGGCGACCGCGTCGGCGCCGCAGACGACATCTAGGCCGACGACACCGACAGCGAAGAACCCGGCGACCACATGGTCGCCGGGTTTGTCGTGTTGCACGCTGCGTGTGGCGCGTGCGTTGCGGCGGGGCTAGCGGCCCTCGAGTCCGTCGAGGTAGCCCAGCGCGTAGTCCCACGGGACGTAGCGCGACGGGTCGGGCTGGGCGCCGGGCTCATGGACGGGCGCGAGCTCGTTGCCCAGCGTCGAGCGCATGTTGGCGGCCATGATGTCCCACTCGTAGAAGTGGTCTTCGCCGCAGTCTTCGCAGAAGAAGAACACGCCGTCGACGCCGCGGGGGCCGAGGACGCGGGCGAATTCCTGGACGAGCTTTAGGTCGTGTTCGACCGCGGCGCGTTCCTCAGGGCTCAACGGCTCGACGGTGTCCTCTTCTTCCAAGAAGGACGCGGGGTCGTTGGGATCATCCGCGAAGGGATCGCGGGGCATATTCGCGAAAAAGTTCACCCGATCGAGCCTAGGGGGCCGTGCGCTATTGCGCAATTCCCCCTTGAGAGTCGAAAAGACTACAGTAAAAGGCACTATCAGCCTTGTTTGATGCCGCATATGTTAGGAGACTGCTTCGCATGACCGATTCTCGTATTCACACCGGTGGGGACGACCCGAATAAGGTTGCTCTCTACGGCTTGACCTTTGACGATGTCCTTCTGCTTCCGGCCGAATCCAACATCGTTCCTTCCGAGGTAGAGACGTCGGCTCAATTCACGCGCAATATTCGCCTGGGCGTCCCACTGGTATCGGCCGCGATGGACACCGTTACCGAGGCGCGGATGGCTATTGCGATGGCCCGCCAGGGCGGCATCGGCGTGCTCCACCGCAACCTGTCCACGGAGGATCAAGCACAGCAGGTAGAGATTGTGAAGCGCTCCGAATCGGGCATGGTCACGGATCCGGTCACCGCGACGCCGGATATGACCATCCAGGAAGTCGACGACCTCTGCGCCCGCTTCCGCATCTCCGGCCTGCCGGTAGTCGACGCGGATGGCATCCTGTTGGGTATCTGCACCAACCGCGACATGCGCTTCGAGCCGGACTACTCGCGCAAGGTCTCTGAGATTATGACGCCCATGCCGCTCGTCGTCGCCAAGGAAGGTGTGACGAAGGACGAGGCGCTGGCGTTGCTTTCCACCAATAAGGTTGAAAAACTGCCCATCGTCGACGCGAACAACAAGCTCGTCGGCCTTATCACCGTCAAGGACTTCGTCAAGACCGAGCAGTTCCCCAACGCTTCGAAGGACGACTCCGGCCGCCTGCTCGTTGCCGCGGGTATCGGCACCGGCGAGGACGCGTACAACCGCGCCGGCGCACTCGTCGACGCGGGCGTCGACGTCCTCGTCGTCGACTCCGCCCACGCGCACAACAACCGCGTGCTCGAGATGGTCTCCCGCGTGCAGAAGGACTTCGGTGCGAAGATCGACGTCGTGGGCGGCAACCTCGCCACCCGCGAGGCGGCGCGCGACATGATCGCCGCTGGCGCGGACGCCATCAAGGTCGGCATCGGCCCGGGCTCCATCTGCACCACCCGCGTGGTCGCTGGCGTCGGCGCGCCGCAGATTACCGCCATCATGGAAGCCGCCGCGGTCGCGGGCCCGGCGGGCATCCCGATCATCGGCGACGGCGGCATGCAGTACTCTGGCGACATCGCCAAGGCACTCGCGGCCGGTGCTGACACCGTCATGCTCGGCTCCATGTTCGCTGGCACCACCGAGGCCCCCGGCGACATCGTCGTCGTGAACGGCAAGCAGTACAAGCGCTACCGCGGCATGGGCTCCATGGGCGCCATGCAGGGCCGCGGCCTGTCCGGCGAGAAGCGTTCCTTCTCCAAGGACCGCTACTTCCAGGCAGACGTCAAGAGCGAGGACAAGCTCGTGCCGGAAGGCGTGGAGGGACGCGTGCCGTTCCGCGGCGACATGGATGCCATCGTTCACCAGGTCATCGGCGGCCTGCGTGCCTCGATGGGCTACACCGGTTCCGCGAACCTCGAGGAGCTCAAGACCAAGCGCTTCGTGCAGATTACCGCCGCGGGTCTCAAGGAATCCCACCCGCACCACCTGCAGCAGATCATCGAAGCCCCGAACTACCGCTAAGGATTATCCATGCGCGACTACGTTGAAATTGGCATCGGCCGCGAGGCTCGCCGCACCTACGACCTAGCGCAGGTCTCGCTCGTCCCGACCCGCCGCACTCGTTCCTCGAAAGACGTCGACACCACCTGGCACATCGACGCCTACACCTTCGACACCCCGCTCGTCTCGCACCCCACGGATGCGCTGGCGACGCCGGAGTTCATCATCGAGATGGGCAAGCAAGGCGGCCTAGGCGTCATCAACGCCGAGGGCCTGTGGGGACGCCACGAGGACCTCGAGGGTGCGCTGGCCCGCGTCGCCGAGAACTCCACCGACCTGTCGGTACTCCAAGAGCTCCACGCGGCTCCGCTTAACGAGGAGCTGCTCGCCGAGCGCATCGCGCAGGTTCGTGATGCCGGTGTGACCGTGGCCGTGCGCGTCTCGCCGCAGCGTGCTCGTGAGCTCGCTCCCGTCGTCATCAAGGCGGGCGCGGAGATCCTGTTTATCCAGGGCACGCTCATTTCCGCTGAGCACGTCCAGCAGGGCGGGGAGCCGCTCAACCTCAAGGAGTTCATCGGCTCCATCGATACCCCGGTTATCGCGGGCGGCGTGGCGGATTACACCACCGCCCTGCACCTCATGCGCGCGGGCGCGGCGGGCATCATCGTCGGCTCCGGCGTGAACACCAACGCGGAGACCGTGGGTATCGACGTGCCCATGGCCACCACCATCGCAGACGTTGCTGCCGCGCGCCGCGACTATCTTGACGAGACCGGTGGCCGCTACGTCCACATCCTCGCTGATGGAGACATCTTCACCTCCGCGGACATCGCCAAGGCCATTGCTTGCGGTGCCGATGCCGTCGTGCTCGGCCCCGTCCTCGCCCGCGCGGCCGAGGCTGGCGGCCAGGGCTTCTACTGGCCGTCGACGGCGGGCCACCCGCGCTTCCCGCGCGGCGTCATCGAGTCCTCGGATCTCTACTCGCTCGAGGTGCTTCCCGATGCCTCCGTGGCGGCCGATCGCCCCAGCCTCGAGGTCGTCCTTCACGGCCCGTCCAACGAGCCGCATGGCTTGCTCAACCTGGTCGGCGGCTTGAAGCGCGCCATGGCCAAGTGTGGGTACACCGATCTGAAGGCTTTCCAGAAGGTCGGTCTCGCCGTCCGTTAACGCGGCGTCTTTCCCGCGTGCGCATCTCACTATGGATCAAGCAGTATTAGATTTCGTTTACAACCATCGCATCGAGTGGCTTAACGATCCCACCGTCATCTTCAGCCACCTGTTGACACCGCGTTGGCTCTTCCTCGCGGTGTTGGCGTGGGGGCTGTATTCGCGACGCTGGAGTCCGGCCTTCGCAGTGGGACTGGGCGAGGTCACCGCGTTGGTTCTCAAATGGATCATCGACCGGCCGCGTCCGCCGGAGTTCTACCAGCTGACCCAGGTCGTGGATTCCGGCATGCCCTCGGCGCACACGGTCGCCATCTTTGCGCTGGCGATGGTCATTCGCAAGCCGTGGGCGTGGGCATTCGCCGTAGCTAGCGCGCTGGCTCGTATGTATGTGGGCGTGCACTGGCTCACCGATATTTTGGTCGGCGTGGTCATCGGCGTGGCGGTGGGGGCGTTTGTCTCCTGGGGCTCGCGTCCACGCAGCGGCGTCAAAGTCGCCGACCTCTAACAGCTAACAGGCTCCAGGGACGCGGGTTTCTTCGGTCGCCGGCGGCTCGTCGTCAGGGTCTGGAGAATTGACGCGGCAACGACCAGGCACACCGCTGCTCCCTTGAGCACCGTGACCGGCTGGGCGAGTAACAGCCACCCGAAGAACGCGGCGAAGACGGGCTCGAGCGCGATAAGCACGGAGAAGGCATTAGGCGTCAAGCCGCGCAAGGCCGCGAGCTCGAGCGAGTAGGGGATGAGCGAGGCAAGCAGCCCCGTGCCCGCTGCGAGCAGCAACAGCGACGGGTCGGTGGTAATGGTCGCGGCTCCCGGTGCCCCCAGGGGCACCAGCACCACCCCACCCAGAAGCAGCGCTACGGCGAGTCCGCCTTGGCCTGGAACGAGCCTGCCCGCGCGTTGGGAAGCGAGGATGTAACAGACCCAAAACCCTCCAGCGATGAGCGCAAAGACGGCGCCTACCGGATCGAGCGTGGAACCCGTGAGCGAGTCCAACCCGAGCAAAGCTATGCCGCAGAGAGCGAGGAGGACGCAGAGGGCATCGGCAAGCGAACGCGAGAGCACCGCGGCAAGCAGGAGAGGGCCGAGGAACTCGATGGTTATGGCTGTGCCCAGCGGGATGCGGCCGATGGCCGCGTAGAAGAAGCCATTCATGAGTCCGAGCGACGCGCCAAACAGCACGACAGCGCCCCATTGCGTGCGTGTCCAGCGGCTAACGCGCGGGCGCACCAGCGCGCATAGCAGCATCCCAGCGGTGACGAGGCGCACGATAGCGGTTCCCCACGTGCTGGCAACAGGAAACAGCTGGACGGCGAGGGCGGCGCCGAGCTGGAGCGAGATACACGAGCCGATGATGCACAGGATTTCCTTCATGCGTCTAGTGTGACGGATAGCAAACCGTCGGACTAGCTAAACTTTACGCAGATTAACTGTTAGAGATGCTAACCTTTTGGGCATGTTGGATCTCCGTCGCCTGCGTATCCTCGCCGAGCTGCGACGGCTTGGGACCGTCACCGCTGTGGCGGACTCGCTGCACTACACGCATTCGGCGGTCTCGCAGCAGCTCGCGGCGTGCGAACGCGACGCGGGAGCGCGGCTGACGGAGCGCGTGGGCCGGCGCCTGCGGCTCACGGAGCAGGGCGAGGTGCTCGCAGACTACGCCGAACGCATGCTCGCGCTGGCCGATGAGGCCGCGTCCGCCGTCGCCGCGTCGACGTCACAGGTGCACGGGACGATCCGGGTGACGAGTTTTCAAACGGTTCTCTCCTCCCTCTTGCCCGCGGCCCTGACCCAGCTGGCCGTCGAGTTCCCTGAACTAACAGTCGAGGTCATCCAACACGATATGTACACCGCCGCGGAGCTGCTCGTGCGCCGTGAGGTCGACCTCATTCTCGGCGAGGATTATCCGGGCGACGTCCCGCCGACGGACGGAAACATGCACCGCGAGACGCTCACGCGCGACCCGATGTACCTCATCACGCCGGAGACCGGCCCTTGGTCGGGCTTGGAGCTGCCGGAGCTGGAGGGCGTGCCCTTTGCCATCGACCCTCCGGATCAGGCCGTCGGGCATTTTGCTCGAGCGCTGTGCCGCCGGCATGGGTTCGAGCCGAATTTCGCCTTTCAGACGCCAGATCCGTTTCTGCACGCCCATCTCGTGCGGGGCGGCCACGCGGTATCGATCGTGCCGGAGTTGCTGCTGCCCAACATCTTTGGCGTCCGCGTCGTTGAGCTTCCCGGGCGACTCGCGCGCACGCTGTACACCGCAGTTTCTGTCGGCCGCGAGCATCACCCCGCGCTGGTGGCGTTCCGCGCGGCGCTCGCGGCGGCCGCGCGTTAGTCGTCGAGGAAAATCCAGCGGCCCTCGTTATCGAAAGTGAGCTTCGTCGACATGGGGGAGCGCGCGATGTCGCGGTCACCGAACGTCACCATGCCGTCGTTCATTGGGACGTGTTCCGCGATTCCGTCGCGCCACAGCGTCACTTCGTCGCCGCGGACCGCGAACGCGTCCCACTCGTGGCCAAAGAGCTCTTCCGCCGTGACCGTGACGGGCGGGATGCCCGCCTCGTCGAGCACGCCCGTGAGCCCGGCGGTCGTCGGCGCAGCGTGGCATCCGGCGAGCGCGCACACCAACGCGACGGCTGGGGGAAGAAGACAGGGGCGCATGCGTTAAACTGTAGCGCGTGACTACTACTCATCCACGCCCCGTCCTCGTCGTGGACTTTGGCGCCCAGTACGCGCAGCTTATTGCTCGCCGCGTGCGCGAGGCCAACATCTACTCCGAGGTCGTCCCGAATTCCGCATCTGTAGAAGAAATCAAGGCCAAGAACCCGGCCGCGCTCGTCCTCTCCGGCGGTCCTTCGTCGGTCTACGAGGATGGCGCCCCGGTGCTCAAGCCGGAGCTGCTCGAGCTGGGCATCCCGGTCTTTGGCATCTGCTATGGCTTCCAGGCCATGACGCAGGCACTCGGCGGCACCGTCGCTGCGACCGGCGCCCGCGAGTACGGCCGCACCGAGATCACCGTCTCCGGCGGCGTCCTGCACGAGGGTCTCGAAGAAAAGCACAACGCTTGGATGTCCCACGGTGACTCCGTGACGAAGGCCCCGGAGGGCTTCGAGGTCACCGCGACCTCTGCCGGTGCCCCAGTCGCCGCGTTCGAGTGCCTGACCAAGCACATGGCCGGCGTCCAGTACCACCCGGAGGTCATGCACTCCGACCATGGTCAGAAGGTGCTTACCCGCTTCCTCACCGAGGTCGCTGGCCTCGAACAGAACTGGACCGCGGACAACATCGCTGATCAGCTCATCGAGCAGGTCCGCGAGCAGGTCGGCCCGGACGGCCGCGCGATTTGCGGCTTGTCGGGCGGCGTGGATTCCGCCGTGGCTGCTGCCCTCGTGCAGCGCGCCATCGGCGACCGCCTCACCTGCGTCTTCGTCGACCACGGCCTGCTGCGTGCGGGCGAGCGCGAGCAGGTCGAGCACGACTTCGTCGAGTCGACGGGCGCGAAGCTCGTCACTGTCGACGAGCGCGAGGCTTTCCTCAACAAGCTCGCCGGCGTCACGGAGCCGGAGGCCAAGCGCAAGGCCATCGGCGCGGAGTTCATCCGCTCCTTCGAGCGCGCCGTCGCAGGCGTGCTTGCCGATGCCCCCGCTAACTCCACCGTCGATTTCCTCGTCCAGGGCACCTTGTACCCGGACGTCGTGGAGTCCGGCGGCGGCGACGGCACCGCGAATATCAAGAGCCACCACAACGTGGGCGGTCTGCCGGACGACGTCGAGTTCACCCTTGTCGAGCCGCTGCGCCTCCTGTTCAAGGACGAGGTCCGCGCCGTGGGCCGCGAGCTCGGACTGCCGGACGAGATCGTCGGCCGCCAGCCGTTCCCGGGCCCGGGCCTGGGCATCCGCATTATTGGCGAGGTCACCGCAGACCGTTTGGAGACGCTGCGCCAGGCCGACCTTATTGCGCGCACGGAGCTTACCGCTGCTGGCCTCGATAACGAGATCTGGCAGTGCCCGGTCGTGCTGCTCGCCGACGTCCGCTCCGTGGGTGTCCAGGGCGACGGCCGCACCTACGGCCACCCGATCGTCCTGCGTCCGGTGTCTTCTGAGGACGCCATGACCGCGGACTGGACCCGCCTGCCGTACGACGTGCTGGAGAAGATCTCCACGCGCATCACGAACGAAGTGAAAGACGTCAACCGCGTCGTGCTGGACTGCACGTCCAAGCCGCCGGGAACCATCGAGTGGGAATAATCCCGCCTGCCACGCAGCGCCTCGCCGAACTTCGGCGGGGCGCTGCGCGCGTTTAGACTGTTGCCATGACCGAATTCAACGGCTTCACCCTGGGCGAGTACGGCCTGCCCGGCCCGCTGCGCGACGAGCTCGTCGCTGCCATCCTTGCTGGCGCAAAGACCGCAACGTCCTCTCTCCACGCCGCGTACGGCGACGAGCCTCTGCCACGCGTGGGCGAGGGCGAGATCCTCCTCGACTCCGCGGGTGCGCCCGTCGCGGTCCTGCGCACCACCGACGTCGAGCTGCGCGCGTTTGGCGACATCGACGCTGACTTCGCCCGCGCCGAGGGCGAGGGCTTTACCGATGTCGCCGCCTGGCGCGCCGCCCACGCGGACTTCTGGCGCGAGCACCCGCTTTCCGATGCCTCCCTCGTCGTCACCCAGCGCATCGCCCTCGTCGCGGTCCTCGGCCAGCCCATCACACGCGCTCATCCCGCGGATGCCGCGGTGCTCGCCCGGCTCGAGGCCGCGCCACCCGCCCAGGTCGCCGCGCGCGTGGCCGCATTCCCGGAATGCCACTGGGTCCTGCGCGACGACGCGGGAATCGTTGCCGCCGTGAGCGGCTTCGCGACGAATCGCCGCGACCTTACCGACGACATGTACGCCGACGCCACCGCGCACGAGCCCGACGGCGCGTGGCAGATGATCTTCTCTGTCATCACGGACCCCGCCCGCCGCGGCAAGGGCTTAGCCACGCGCGTGCTCGAACGCGCCATCGCGGACTCCCGCGCACGCGGCCG
This sequence comes from Corynebacterium sp. CMW7794, assembly GCF_001563605.1. Lineage (NCBI taxonomy): Bacteria > Bacillati > Actinomycetota > Actinomycetes > Mycobacteriales > Corynebacteriaceae > Corynebacterium > Corynebacterium sp. CMW7794. The sequence continues at coordinate 2,981 of NZ_KQ961733.1, read as the reverse complement.
CGCGGGGCTCGTGCTCACGTGCAAGGACGAGCTCGTCGGGTTCTACGCGCGGCTCGGCTTCGTCGACGAGGGCACGAGTGCCTCGACCCACGGCGGCGTGGCGTGGCATCAGATGCGACTTAGCTTCTAGCGATTGCCTCGTAGAGCTTGCGCGCGGGCGCCGCGGCGTGCGGGCCGGGGGAGAGGAAGAACGTGGCGTGGGCGGGGGCATCGGCAAGCGGGATGGACGTGCGGCCGGGGCGGGGCCGGGTGGCCTGGGTGCTAAACGCCAGCAGGGGCGAGTGCGTGAGGAGCTGCTCGAAGACGGTCGCGTCGCGCTGGACGAGCAGCTCGCTGTCCGGCAGGTGCTCGCGCACGACGTCCATCCAAAAACCGATGTCCGCGAGCACGAGGAAGGGCTCGCCGTTGAGGTCCGCGAACCGCACGTGGCGCCGGCCCGCCAGCCGATGCGCCGCGGGCACGTTGGCGTAGAGGTCCTCCGTCATGAGCTGGTGGCCGGGCGGGCGCAGCGTGATGCGCAGGTCTGCGTCGACGCGCTCTGGATTCGCCGCGAGCTCCGGGTCGAGGATGAGCCCCGGCATGAGCTGCGTGGCAAGCTCCGCGAGCCGCCAGCTCGGCGCCGGTGCTGCCGATGCCACCGTCACCGTCCGCTGCTTCCTACTCAGCGCTGTCAGGTCTCGGCGCAGCGTCTCCGCGCGCGCCGTGAGTTCCGTGGCTGCGGCCAGCGCGAGCTCGCCAGCTTCGTTGAATTCGACGTGGTTCTTCGTCCGGCGGAACAGTTCGGTTCCGAGTTCGCGTTCGAGCCGTTGGATGGACCGGGAGAGTGCGGGCTGGGTGAGGTGGAGGGCATCGGCAGCCGCGGAAATCGTGCCTTCCTCCGCGACAGCCTGAAGCTGGCGTAGCTGTTCAAGCTCCATGTATGCCTCCAGTGCATGGTGGTCTGTTGAAAAAGCATTGTACGCATGCGCAGCCGGCATGTCTTAGTGGGTTCATGGAATTCACAACACTTGCAAACGGACTGCAGATGCCGAAGCTGGGCTACGGCGTCTTCCAGATTGACGACGACACCACAGAGCGCACCGTGGCCCAGGCGCTCGACACGGGCTACCGCATGATTGACACGGCGCAGGCGTATTTCAACGAGCGCGGCGTCGGTGCGGGCATCAAGGACTCCGGCGTGGCGCGCGAGGATATCTTCCTCGTGACGAAGGTGTGGGTCACCAACTACGGCCGCGCCTACGATTCGCTGCAGGAATCGCTCGAACGCCTGGGCACCGACCACGTGGACCTCGTGCTGCTACACCAGGCCTACAACGACTACTACGGCGCGTGGCGTGACCTCGAGCGTGCGTACTCCGACGGCCTCGCCTCCGCCATCGGCGTGTCCAACTTCAACCCCAACCGCATGCTCGACATCGCGGCGTTCTCCGATGTCACGCCGATGGTCAACCAGATTGAGAGCCACGTCTTCCGTCCCGCGCGTGAGGACCATGCCGTGATGGACGACCTCGGCGTGGCGCACATGTCCTGGGGCCCGTTCGCCGAGGGCATGAACAACATTTTCGCAAACCCCGTCCTGAACGAAATCGCCTCCGCTCACGGCGTAACCGCCGGCCAGGTCGCGCTGCGCTACTTGCTCGACCTCGACGTCATTGTCATTCCGAAGACCGTGCGCCCGGAGCGCATGGCGGAGAACCTCGACGTCTTCGACTTCTCGCTTACCGAGTCCGACCACGCCGCGCTCGCTTCACTCGAGGAGCCTGGTTTTAGCTGCTTCGATCACACCAACGTGGAAACGGTCCGCGGGCTGTTGGGTTACATCAAGGAGAATATGTACATGCTGCCCCGCATTGGCTACGGCGCGATGGGCTTGTCCCACGCGTACTGAGCCCCGCTTGCCGATGCCCCTCCAGCCTCACCGCCGCCTTCGACGCCGGCTATCGCTTCTTCGACACGGCGGAGATCTACGGGCCCTTCGAGGACCCGCACCTCAACGAACGCGTCGTCGGCGAGGCGCTCGCGGGCGTGCGCGACGAGGTGCAGATCCTCACTAAGTTCGGCATCCGCTTCGCGCCCTCAGACGGTACGGGCACGCACCCTATCGTGCCAGACGCCCGGCCTGCGGGAATCCGCGCCTCCGTGGAAGGCTCTCTGCGGCGGCTGCGTACGGACCACATCGACGTTTACCTGCAGCACCGTCAAGATCCGGCGGTGCCCGTAGAAGAGGTCGCAGGCGTCATGGGCGAGCTCATCGCAGAGGGCAAAATCCTTGGGTGGGGCCTGTCCGAGGTTGACGAGTCCACGCTGCGCCGCGCGCAGACGGTGACCCCAGTGGCCGCCATCGAGAACCGCCTGTCCATGATGGCGCGGTGGCACGAGCCGTTGCTGCCCGTCGTCGAGGAGCTCGGCGCGCAGTTCATCGCGTTTAGTCCGCTGGCCAATGGCCTGCTCACCGATACCGTGGGTGCCAACGCCTCCTTCGGCGACGGCGACTACCGCGCCGTGATGCCGCAGTTCCGCGACTACGGCGCGAACGCGGAGCTGCTCGCGCTCGTCCGCCGGCTGGCTGCGGTGCATGACGCGACGCCTGCGCAGCTCTCGCTGGCCTGGGTCATGGCCAAGGGCGCGGTGCCTATCCCCGGCAGCCGCAAGCCTGAGCGTCTGCGTGAGAATCTCGCCGCGACCGACATTGTTCTCACAGCTGACGAGGTCGCCGACATCGACGCAGCCCTCGACGTCACCGCCGTGCCCGAGGTCTTCGGTGGCACCAAGAGCTAAAACGGCACGCCGAATCGCCCGCCCCTCGGGGGCGGGTTTGCGTTTGTGGGGGTTAGTCCACCGTGCAGAGTAGGCGCTTGCCGTAGGGGGTGACGTACCAGTAGTTGCCCTCGGCATCGCGGGTATACGAATCACCGTCGCCCTTGCGTCCGTTATGGAACCGGCACAGCGGCACAAGGTTCGCGACATTCGTGTCGCCGCCC